>NZ_JBSFGS010000006.1:194622-319450 GCF_053596675.1 Kitasatospora sp. NPDC001664 | reverse complement strand
GTTGGTGACCGAGAAGTTGACCGGACCGGCCGGGAAGGTGGTCTTCGACAGCTCGCAGGCGGAGTCGGTGGCGTTCACCTGCACCGCGCCGTCCGCGGAGACGTCCTTCTTCTGCTCGGTGCACGCGGTCAGCGCGACTCCGGCCACGGCGACGGTGAGCAGCGCGGCGAGGTGCGAACGGCGGACGGACATCAGCGGACTCCACGGGCGGGGGAAGGACATGAGGAGGGTGAGGGGCACTTAGGCCACCCTCACCCACAAGTAAAGTAAGGCATGCCTCAGCTCATGCCCACCTCGGGGTGATAACGGAAGGGCAAAACCCTCCGTCCGGACACTCCGTCAGGTCCGGCGAGGTACCCGAACGATCCGCCCGGCGCCTTGTCGGACCACCGACACGCACGCTGAGCTGTGACGTTCACCGCAGCCACACGCGCTTCCGGTACGCACGGCCGCACCGGAAAACCGACCGGGCGCCCCGTTCTGACGCACCACCCATCCGATTCATGGGCAGGTCTCCGGCCCCGGTGCGATCCTTCCGGCGTGCACAACGGGCGGACCCGCACTCCGCCGTGACGTGCCCTCAGGCCGCCCCGGTGTCCGCTGCTGCGCACTGCCCGCGCCACATCGCCTCCGAGCCGGAGAGAGCTGCCTCCATGCTGTCCGAGATAGAAGCCCCGCCCGTCGCCGCCGCGACCCCTAGACCGCCCTTCTGGGTCGGCCTGCGCCCCCTCCTGCTGCGCCTGCACTTCTACGCCGGCGTCCTGATCGCACCCTTCCTGCTGGTCGCCGCCTGCACCGGCGCCCTCTACGGTGCCTCGTACCAGATCGAGAAGGTCCTCTACTCCGACCAACTGACGGTCTCCCAGGTCGGCACCGCGCCCCGCCCGCTCTCCGAGCAGGTGGCCGCCGCCACCGCCGCCCACCCCGAGAGCAGCTTCGCGCTGGTCCGCACGTACGACGACCGCGAGGCCACCACCCAGGTGCTGCTCAACTCGCCGAACGTGGCCGAGGGCAACCGGCTCGCCGTCTTCGTCGACCCCTACACCGCCAAGGTGCAGGGGGCGGTCGAGAGTTACGGCTCCACCGGCGCCCTGCCGCTGCGCGCCACGCTCGACAAGCTGCACACCAGCCTGCTGCTGGGCGAGACCGGCCGGCTCTACAGCGAACTGGCCGCCAGCTGGCTCTGGGTCGTGGTGCTCGGCGGCCTGGGGCTCTGGATCGGCCGCCGCCGCAAGCGCTACCTGCGCCCGGACGGGAAGGCGACGGGACGCCGTCGCACCCTCTCCTGGCACGGCGCGGTCGGCCTCTGGGCGGCGATCGGCCTGCTCGGCCTCTCCGCCACCGGCCTGACCTGGTCCACCTACGCGGGCGAGAACGTCGAGAGCCTGCGCACCTCGCTCAGCTGGTCCACCCCCTCGCTCTCCACCACCGTCGGCGCCGAGCACGCCGGCCACCAGCCCGCCGACGGCGGCTCCGGGGAGGCGGCGCCCGGTTCGGTGGGCCTCGACCAGGTGCTGACCACGGCGCGGAAGGCCGGCCTGGACGGGCCGCTGGAGATCACCCCGCCCAAGCCCGGCAAGGCCTACGCGGTCAAGGAGATCGACCGTCAGGTGCCGGACCGGCTGGACCAGATCGCGGTCGACCCCGCCTCCGGGCACATCACCTCCCGGCTGGACTTCGCCGACTACCCGCTGGCCGCCAAGCTCACCCGCTACGGCATCGACCTCCACATGGGCCTCGCCTTCGGCCTGGTGAACCAGATCGTGCTGGTCGCGCTCGGCCTCGCGGTGATCACCCTGATCCTGCTGGGCTACCGGATGTGGTGGCAGCGCCGCCCCACCGGCGGCGTCATGGGCCGCCCCTACACCCGGGGCGCCTGGCGGCAGAACCCGGTCGCCACGGTCGTCCTGCTCCTGCTGGCCGTCCCGATCGGCTGGTTCATCCCGCTGTTCGGGCTCTCCCTGCTGGCCTTCCTGGTCGTCGACCTGCTCCTCGGCCTGCGGCACCGGACCACCGCCTGACGCACCGTCGGGGCCCGGGGCGGCTGACCACGGGTCAGCCGCCCCGGCCTGCCGTCCGGGTGACCCGGACCGGCGTGTCCGGGCCTCCGGGACCGGCGGGCGGGCAGGGTCGGGGTGCCGACGCCCCCGACCGGACAGAACCCCCTCCACCATGCCCCGGCCCGCCAACTGGCTCCTCCGCGCCGCCGCCCTCCCCGCCGCCACCGCGCTGGCCCTGCTCACCGCCGGGCCCGCCGCAGCCGCCGACCCGGCCTACGGGGAGTGGAACGTCCCCGGGGCCAGTGGCACCCTCACCGACCCGGCGATCGGCTTCCCCGCCGCCCGGGTCACCACCGACAGCACCAACCCGACGGTGCCCAGCGGGAACTCGGCCTTCCTGAACGGCTCCACCCCGTTCGGCGCGGCGTACGGCAGCTCCCAGGGCCACACCTACCTGAGCCTGCGCACCGCCCCGGGCGGATCGCCGTCCACCACCACCCTGGCCTTCGCCTCGCCCCCGGCGGCGGGCAGTTGGGCCTTCACCCTGGGCGACGTCGACGCGGACACCGTCACCGTCACCGGCACCGCCGCCGACGGCAGCGCGCTCACCGCCGCCGACCTCGGCTTCCAGGGGGCCTTCAACTACTGCACCGGCTCCCCCATGCCCTCGGGCTGCGGCGGCGCCCAGACCGACCGGCCGACCTGGGACCCGGCCGACGCCAAGCTGACCGGCGGCGGGACCGACACCTCGGGCGCCGCGGGCTGGTTCCGGCCCGTCAAGGCGGTCCGCTCCCTGACCCTCACCTTCGCGGTGCAGACCGGCGTCCCGGTGTACCAGGTCTGGGTCGCCTCCGACACCACCGCCGTCTCCGGCCGGGTCTCGGCCGAGGGCTGCACCGCGCCCGACGGCGCCACCGTCGAACTGCTGGACTCCACCGGGGCGCCGGTGACCGGTCCGGACGGACGGCCGGTCACCACCACCACGGACGTCGAAGGCGCCTACGGCTTCGAAGGCCTGGCGCCCGGGAGCTACCAGGTCCGGGTGGTTCCGCCCGAGGGCTACCGCTCCCTGCGGGCCGACCGGAGCGTGACCGCCGGCCCGGCCGTGACCGGCGCCGACCTCTCGCTCTCCTGCCGGCCCGTCAAACTCCCTGCCCCGCCGCCGGTCCGCACCGGCGACGACCAGCCCGTGGTAATCCGGCTCCCGCAGGCCCTCTGCGGCGGCGAGCACCTGACCGTCGTCCGCCCGCCGAAGCACGGCAGCGTGCAGGTCCTGGACAACTGCCGGGTCCGCTACACCCCCGAGCCGGACTACACCGGCCCGGACGGCTTCGCCTACACCGGCCACACCGCGACCGGCGCCCTGGTCACCGGCGAGGAGCACCTCACCGTCTACGCACGCCCACAGTTGGCCGACTCCGGCCGCCCGACCGGCCCCCTGCTCACCGCCTCGGCGGCCTGCCTGGCCCTCGGTGCGGCGGCCATGTCCGCCTCGCGACGCCTGCACCGGCGGCCCGCCTGACGGCCCGTAGGCTGCCCGCCATGACGGACTTCCTGGTGGTCACCACCACCCACGAGAGCGAGCAGCAGGCCCGGGACCTGGCCGGGGCCGCGGTACGGGAGCGGCTGGCCGCCTGCGCCCAGGTCTACCCCGTCCGGTCGGTCTACTGGTGGGACGGCGAGGTCCAGGACGCCGAGGAGTGGCGGATCGACCTCAAGACCCGCGCCGGACTGGCCGCCGACCTACGCGAGTTCATCACCGCCCGGCACTCCTACGACACCCCCGAGCTGATCGCCGTGCCGATCACCGACGGCAGTCCCGCCTACCTGGACTGGCTCGCCGCCGAGACCCGCTGAGCGCACCGCTCGCGCGGACTCAGTTCCGCTCGTCCGGATCGACGTTGGCGAGGACCTCGCAGTCGCAGTGACCACCCAGCGCCCTCAGGCCCGCCTCCAGAGCGGACCACTCCCGTGCCCCGGCCTCGGCCCAGGCACGGGAGTGCCGGAGGGTGTGGTCACAACCGGACTCCTCCAGACGCTCGTCGAGGTCGTCCAACAGCTCGTCGAGACCGTCGCGGTCGAGGCCGAGGACGTCCCAGTCCTCGCTGCGCCGCTCCGCCTTGTAGGCGTCGCGCAGCGCCCGCCTGCGCTCCTGCTCCGAGGTCATCCGGTCCTCCCGTGCCGATCCCCCGATGGTAGGGCCCGGGCCCGGACATGCCTCGGGGCCCGCCGACGGTCGCGCGTGCGGCGGGCCCCGAGGAGTGGAGCGGGGTGGAGCGGGTCAGGCGGCCGGGACGGCGGCCGCCCGCGGGGCGGCCGGGGCCTGACGGGGTGCCAGGAGGCGCTCCGCCAGCTGGCCGAAGACCAGCCCGAAGGCGGCCCAGAGGACGACCTGGATGCCCAGCGTGGCCACCCGGAACTTCCAGAGCACGGCGGCCGGGAAGGTGTCCTTGATCGCGTCACCGTTGCCCGGCAGCAGGACGAACGCCAGGGTGACGGCCACCGCGAAGGCGAGGCCGGCCACCACCGAGGCGTTCCAGTTGCCCAGCCTCGGTGCCAGACGGCGGCCCAGGATCAGGGCCGCCACCCCGAGCAGCACGCTCAGCAGGATCATCAGGAAGAAGAGCGTGGTGCGCTTCCCGATGGTGTCCGGATTGCCGACCGCGGGCGGCGTCGCCGGGTACTTGAGGAACGGCACCAGGTAGACGGTGGTGAAGGCCGCCGCCGACACCAGGGCGGCGGACGCCCTGGGCGAGAAGCGGCCGATCCGGCCGAGCGCGAAGCTGTAGACCAGCGCGGCGATGCCGCCGAGCGCGACCCCGTAGACCAGGACACCGGTGGCCAGTCCGGCGGTCGACTGCAGCGACCGGCTGACCAGCTCCTCTTCCTCCTCGGCGGCCGGAGCCGCCGGGGCGGCGGCATCGCCGCCGTGGACGTGCTGCGGTGCCGAGGCGGCGCTCTCCTGCGCGATCGACTGGTCGACCGGCCCCTCCCCCACGAAGAAGGCGAAGGCGAAGGCGATCACACCGGCGACCAGGCCCGCGAGCATGCCGCGGACCAGGAGGTTTCTGACAGTTGAGGCAGGCATGTTGTGCGGCGCTCCGTCAGTGGCAGGGGAAACCGAGCAGGTGGCGGGCGTCGTGCACCCACTCGTGCACACCCGCACCGGAGAAGACGGAGGTGGCGCCCTGTTCGGCGCCCACGAAGTAGAGGGCGACGAGCATCAGGGTGCCGACGAACAGCGCCCAGGGCAGGATCGCCCGGACGGGAAGGCTCCCGGCCGCTTCGGCGGCGGGGGAGACGATGGCCTGTGCCATGGCAGGACCTCCTTGGGGAACGCGCGTCCCAGTCGTTGGAGCTCGAACGACGGCCATCGGGTCTGACTCACCGCCAACTCCCGCACCGAGGTGGGGCGCTGTCGGCATACAGTGGCGCGACCGTGCCGGTTTCCCACCGGCTTCCGTCCTGCCGTCGTCATGTCGCTGCGAACCGTACCGCCATTCGGGTGCAGCGGCCAAGGGAGCGCGGGACGGCGCGGGCCTCGGCGAAACGTGCCGTTCCGCTCGCGATCCCGCCCCGGGGAACGGCAGTTGGACAGAACGGGAGTGACAGGTGACCACGCGGGTGACGTTCATCTCACCGGCCATCGGCGCGGAGCTGCGGGCCGCCGCCTTCGAGGACGGCGCAGGTCTCGACCCCTCCGGACGGGCCCGGGCGGCCGAAGCGGGGGCCGGACTGCGAAGCGGCCGTCACTCCGTCACCTTCCACACCACCGTGCACTCCCCCACGGCCCGCTGCCGGGAGACCGCCGAGGCACTGGGTCTCCCCGCCGTCCCCGAACCCGCCCTGGCCGCCTGGTCGATGGGCCGCTGGCGCGGCCGCACCCTCGAGGAGCTGACCACCACCGAACCGGCCGCCCTCGCCCAGTGGCTGGCCGACCCGGAGGCCGCCCAGCACGGCGGTGAACCGCTCACCGCCCTGTGTGCCCGGGTGGCCGACTGGCTGGACGCGCTCGCCGGGACCCACCCCGACGGCCGCGTGCTGGCCGTCGCCGAACCGGAACTAGTCCGCGCCGCCGCCCTGCACGCCCTCGGCGCCCCGCCGGCCTCCTTCTGGCGGATCGACGTCGCCCCGCTCACCGCCACGGAGCTGAGCGGCCGCACCGGACGCTGGAACCTCCGCTGCGGCCGCCCGCTCGAACTCCTCTGACCCGAGCGCTACTTGCCCTCCGCCAGGGTGGCGGCGACCAAGGCGTTGGCGTGACCGTGGCCGAGGCCGTGCTCGGCCTTCAGCCAGGCGACCAGCTCCATGTGCTTGGTCAGCGGGGAGCTGCGGATCAGCTCCTGCCACTCGGCGATCGGGCGGCCGTACTTCTTCTCGATGGAGGGGAAGTAGCTGGCGGGGCCCTTCACGGCGTTCTCGGCCATCTCGGTCGTCCTGTCTCTCGTGCGGTACGCGATCCGCGTTCTCCTGAGGGTGGACCGTGCGGCGGTCCCCGGCTCATCGGTACGAGCCTATGACCCGCGTCACATCCTGGGGGGCGCCGGTGCCTCGTGCGGCACCGGCGCCCCCGACGGCGCGGATCAGCCCTTGGCGAGCAGCCCGTTCATGGTCGCGATCTCGGCGCTCTGACCGGTGATCACCGCCCCGGCCAGCTCCTTGGCCGGGCCGAACGCGCCCTTGGCCTTCTCCTCCTCGGCCATCGTGACCGCACCGGTGTGGTGAGCCACCATCAGCTTGAGGAAGGCCTTGTCGAAGGCCGCCCCGGTGGCCTCCCCGAGCGAGGCCATCTCGGCCTCGCTCATCATGCCGCTCGCCCCGCCGCCGTGGCCGGAGTGGCCCCCGCCCGCCTGGGGCACCTGCTCGCCCCAGGTGGTCAGCCAGCCGGACATGGTGGCGATCTCCGGATCCTGCGCCTTGCGGATCTGCTCGGCGAGCTGCTTCACCTCCGGCGCGGCGGCCCGCGAGCCGGCCAGCTCGGCCATCTCCAACGCCTGCCGGTGGTGCGGGATCATCCCCTGCACGAAGGCCAGGTCGGTCGCGTTGTACGGCTTGGCGCCGGCGACCGCCGAGGCGGACGCCGAGGCGGACGCCGAGGCGGTGGCCGGGGCACCGGAGTGGCCGCCGGCGTGCTCGGAGCCGCCGCTGCCGCAGGCGGTCAGCAGCAGACCACCCGCGAGGAGCGCGGCGGTGGCGAGCGAGGTACGACGGATCAGCTTGCTGTTCATGGGTGTTGGTTCTCCTGCGACTGGATCGTTCGGGGGGCTGGGTCGACCGGCCTCCCCTATCTGCGCAGGACCTGCAACTCCGTCAGGTCGGGCGGAGCCCGGCCGCCCTCCGGCCGACCACCCGTCAACCCGCCCACCGGGCAGGCCGTCCGGACCGCCACCCCCAACGGCGCCGGCCCGGGCGGCGGCGGGGCGAACGGCGCGGCCACCGCCCCCGCCAGGCACATCGGCCCGGCGTGCAGGTCGTGCCCGCCACCGCTCCCGGGGGCCTCGTGGTGGTGCTCCCCCGCCGCCGTCGCGACCACGGGAGCGGGTGGGCCCGGAACCGCGCCGAGCCCGTGCATGCCGAGCACCCCGAGCAGCGCGACCAGGACGAGCAGCACCCTCGCGGGGGCTCGGCGTCGGCGGTGCTCGGGGTGCACGGTGATGTCCTCAGCGGATCGTGGTTCGTTGCCGGATCAGTGGTGCTGGTGGTGCTGGTGACCCTCGTGGCCTTCGTGGCCGTGGTGACCCTCGTGGTCGTGGTGGCCTTCGTGTCCGGCGTGACCCTCGTGGCCCCCGCCGTGGTAGGCGTGCACCACCGCGTGGCCCTTGCCCCGGGCGATCAGCCAGCGGTTCACCGGGACGGTCAGCAGGAAGGCGACCACCAGCGAGAAGGCCAGCGAGACCCAGAACAGCACGCTGCCCAGACCCGCGTCCATCGCCCCCGGCACGCCGACCATGACCGAGTTGTCCACGATCTCCATCACGATGATCGAGACGGTGTCGGCCGCCAGCGCGACCTGCAGGGCGCTGCCCAGGTCGAGCCCCGCCTTCAGGACGCCCCTCATGGTGAGCGCGTAGCCGAAGACGAAGGCCAGGGCGATCGAGATGACCACGGTCGCACCGTTGTGGAGCCCGAGGGCGGTTCCGATGATCATGCCGAGCACCTCGCCGATGGCGCAGCCGGTGAGGCAGTGCAGGGTCGCCTGCACCGCGCCGCGCCAGCTTCCGCCGCTCGACCCGTGCCCGTGGTGCATGTGGTGCTGGTGCTGGTTCATGAGCTCTCCCCGTGCTCTCGTTCGCCCTCTCGGACGCCTCAGAAGATATACCCCCTGGGGGTATCTGGCAATCAGTGCTTGTGCCCGTCGGCGAAGTGCCCGGTGCCGCTCGGCTTCGGGCTCGCCGGCGGGGGTGACACCGGTGGTACGGAGGTGGGCGCCACCGCGGACGGCGCCGGGGCCGGTGCCGAGGCCGGTGCGGACGCGGGCGCCGCCGGGGCCTCCTCGTGCTCCTCGCCACCGCTCCCGTGGCTGTGGCCGCCCGACGGGACGTCGAGTCCGGCCGCGACCTGGCGCAGCCCGGCGTACGCCACCAGGGCGACCACCAGCACCGCGAGGCCAGGCAGGCCGAGGATCCGGCGGGCGGGGCGCTCGGCCTCCTTGGCGGTGTAGGCGAGGAAGGAGAGCAGCAGACCCAGCGGGATCAGCACGGCGGCGCGCGCCGGGAAGTCCTCGAAGTGCTGGAGGCCGCCGCTCAGCATCCCGATCCCGAAGGAGAGCGCGAGCGAACTGCCCAGCACCAGCACCAGCCGCCCGGGCGAGGTCCGGCCCGGGCCCTGCACCTCGGCGAGGACGGCCGCGCAGAGGAACACGGCGGCCCCGGCCAGGCCGATCACGGTGTAGCGGGCCGGGTCGAGCGGGTGGTGCACCACGGCCCCGCTGATCAGCCCGGCGCCGACGAAGTAGCCGACGTACCCGAGGTAGCGGCCGAGCAGCCCGGGCTGCCTGGGTCTGGCCCGGCGGCGGCCTCCCGACCTCGCCGGGGCGTGCGAGCCGGACGGACCGGACGGTGGGGGCGGGCCGGGACGCGAACGGCCACGCGTACCGACGGAGGAGCGGACTGGTGGGGCGGAGGAGGACATGGGCCGGCCTTCGGGCGCGTGGCGGAGCCGCTGCCCACGGCGAGGAACGGCACGCGGGCACGGCGGAGCAGGGGCGTGACCCGCACGGCGTCCGTCGGTGGAACGCGCGCGGGTGGGCCCCGCTAAATCCGCAGCCTGCCCGGTGACGGCCCGTCAGCCGGAGGTGGCCGGGCCTCGGCCCGTCCGGCCGTCCCGGCGGCGCAGCGGTGCCCGGCCGGCTCCGGCAGGGCGAGGGCGACGGCCGCGCCCGGCACCGGCAGGTCGATCCCCTGGTCGGGCTGTCCGGACAGGCAGGCGTGCATGCCGTGCCCGTCCTCCGAGGAGTCACCGCCCTGGTCGCCGTCGGGGGCATGGCCGTGATCACGGCCGTGACCGTGATCGTCGGACGCGGACGCGGCCTGCGGCTCGCCGTGCGCGTCGGCCCGGGCGACCGCTCCGGCCAGGTGGTGGCCCGAGGGGCCCTCGGCGCCCAGCCCGTGCGAGAGCGCGACGGTGAGGACCAGGAGCAGCGCCGCCCACCAACCCACCGCGCTGCCGCGGCGGCGGCCGCGGCTCGGTGACTGGCTGGGGGCTGGCATGGGCGCGATCCTAGCCGAGCCGGGCCCCGGGGCTCAGGGGGTGGCGAATCCCGTCAGCGAGCGGTAGTCGGTGCCGCTGCGCACCAGGGCCTCCACCTGCTCCGGCTCCATCGGGCGGTCGAAGAGGTAGCCCTGGCCGAGCGGGCAGCCCATCTTGGCCAGCAGTTCGCGCTGCCGGGCGGTCTCGATGCCCTCGGCGATCACCCGCACGCCCAGGGTCTCGGCGATCCGGGTGATGCCCTCCACCAGGGCGTACTGCTGCGGCGAGTCGTCCAGGCCGTCGATGAAGGACTTGTCGATCTTCAGGATGGTGATCGGGAACTCCCGCAGGTAGCTCAGCGAGGAGTACCCGGTGCCGAAGTCGTCGATGGCCAGGCGGACGCCGAGCTCGCTGAGCGTCATCAGGTCCGCGCGGACCCGGTCGTCACGGCGCATCAGCACGCTCTCCGTCAACTCGAGCACCAGCGAGTCAGGTTCCATGCCGACCCGGTCGAGGGTCTCCCGGACCACGTCCACGAAGCCCGGATCGCGGAACTGGCGGGCCGAGACGTTGACGCTGACGTACCGATCGCACGGAGCGGCACCGGGGCCCGCCCCGGCCACCGGCCCGGCCAGCCGCCAGCGGGCCGCCTCGGCGGTGGCCCGGCCGAGCACCCAGGCCCCCAGCGGGACGATCTGCCCGCTCTCCTCCGCCAGGTTGATGAACTGTTCCGGCGGCACCTGCCCGCGCTTCGCGTGCGGCCAGCGCACCAGGGCCTCGAAGCCCACCAGGCTCCCGGTGTCGAGCGCCACGATCGGCTGGTAGAGCAGGTTGAACGAGGAGTCGGCGACGGCGCTGTGCAGGCTCTCCTGGAGCTCGTGGCGCTCGATCATGCCCTCCTGGAGGACCGGCTGGAACCGCCGCCACTGCCGCTTGCCGGCCGCCTTGGCCGCGTACATCGCCAGGTCGGCGTGGGTGAGCAGCTCGGTCGAGTCGCCGCTGTCCTCGGTGGTGGCCACGCCCAGGCTGATCGAGACGTTCAGCGGGCCGCCGCTGAGCCGGAACGGCTCGTCGAAGGCCCGGATCACGTGCTCGGCGAAGCCCTCGGCGTCCTCCGGGCCGCGGGCGTCCTCCAGCAGGACGGCGAACTCGTCGCCGCCGAGCCGGGCGGCGGTGTCGGAGGCCCGGGCCATGCTCGCCAGCCGGAGCGAGACGGCGACCAGCAGCTCGTCGCCGACGCTGTGGCCCATGGTGTCGTTGACCACCTTGAAGTCGTCGATGTCGATCAGCAGCACGCCGGCGGCCTGCCCGCCGCGCTCGCCGCGCCGGAACGCCTGGGTGACCCGGTCGTGGAAGAGCACCCGGTTGGCCAGGCCGGTGAGCGAGTCGTGGAAGGCCCGGTGGCTCAGCTCCCGCTCCAGCTGGCGCTGCTCGGTGACGTCGCGCAGGGTCAGCACCAGGCCGGCCACGGTCGGGTCGGCCCGAAGGTCGCTGTGCCGGACCTCGACCTCGATCAGCACGCCGTCGGGGCGCAGCATCCGCCAGTGCTCCTGACGCTCCCGGGTGCCCGGACCGCGCATCTGCTCCAGCGCGCCGACCACCGCGAGCGCCTCCTCGGGGGGCACCAGGGAGACGATCGGGGTGCCCACCAGGCCGGGGTGGCCGAGCACCCGGTCGGCCGAGGTGGAGGCGTAACGGACCCGGTCGTCCTCGTCGAGGATCAGGATCACGTCGGAGGCGTTCTGCACCAGGCTGCGGAAGTAGGCCTCGCTGTTGCGGCGGTTGACCTCCTGACTCAGGGTGATCCGCTCCAGGGCCAGCGCGGCCTGCGAGGTGAGCGCGCCGAGGGTGTCGGTGAGGGCGGTCAGCTCCTGTTCCGCACCGCCGACGATCAGCACGCCGATCAGCGGGTCACCGGTGGGGCGGTCCTGGAGGGCCAGCGGGCAGACCAGGGCGTGCGGGGCGCCGGCCAGCTCGCCGGAGAGCTGGGCGCCGAGGTCCGCGGCCCGGCACTGGTGAGTGCGTTTGGTGGCGGCCAACAGGTGGACGGCGCGCGGCACTTGGAGCAGGGGCACGTCTCCGTCCCGGCGGTGGGCGAGCTGGAACCGGACCCGGCCGTGGTCGCTCAACCCGAGCAGCACCCGGCGGCGCGGGTCGGCCGGGGGCAGCGCGGCCACCGCGGCCCGCAGCGCGGCCGCGACCTCCTCCACCCGGGTGGAGGAGGCCAGCGAGCTGACCGCCACCCGCAGCACCCGCTCACGGGCCACCGCCTCGCGGTGGGTGGAGACCACCAGGGCCAGCCGGGCCAGCACCAGCAGGTAGAGCAGGCCGGAGAAGGCGGCCACCACGCCGACGTTGCTGATGTCCCCGGCGAAGGCGTCCACCATCAGGATCGCCGGGGCGACCAGGGCGGCGGCGGTGAGCAGCACGATCCGGCCGCGGGCCACGTCCGGGGTGCGGGCGCGGAGCGCGGGCCTGGTCATGGTGACCATCGACGGGTGCAGCGCGGCCACGCCCCAGGCGGTGTAGAACGCCGCCCAGCCGAGGTCCACCGGCGTGCCGATCCGCCACATGCCGTGCAGCTGGATCAGCCCGAAGGCGATGTCGGAGGTCAGCATCCCGAGGGTGCCGACGGTGAGCAGCCGCAGCGACCAGCTGCGCGGTCCGTGCGGCACCAGCAGCCGCAGCAGCAGGGCCAGCACCAGGATGTCGCCGAGCGGGTAGGCGATCGAGAACGCCTTCTGGATCCAGGTGAGTTCGGAGTTCTGTGCGGAGGGCAGCACCAGGTAGATCCAGAGCAGCAGCCCCAGGCCGGCGGTGATGGTGAGCGCGTCGAGCAGGCTGCCGCGGTCCCGGCCGGCGCTGCGGCGGCGGACGAAGACCAGCAGACCCGCCGCGTAGAGCGGGTAGGTGAGCAGGTAGAAGCCGTCCGAGATCGAGGGGAACGGGTTGACCCTGCCGAGCAGTTCGGTCTGCACCACCTCGGCGACCTCACCGGCGGTGAAGGAGAGGTTGGCCGCCGCGAGCAGGAACCACGGGAGCGGGTGGGTCGGGCGGTTGCGGAGCGTACCGATCACGATGGCCGTCACGCCGCTCAGGCCGATGCCGGTCCACCAGATGATCCGCTGATCCGGGTGCGCGTAGTACATCGACGTCAGGAACGCCATCCAGACGAGGAGGACGAGCGCCGGGTACGGCCAACGCCATCGTGTCATCGCGGCCTCTGGGCACGGAGAGCGAATGGAATTCCCGACCAGGATACCTGTCGGTTATTCAGCGCGTATATTCGGAAACAGATCACCAGGGGGCTCCGGAGCACACCGGGAGGGCCGAGGTGGCAGACCGTGAATCGCGGGTGACGGTGGTCAACGACCAAGGGCAGTACGCCCTCTGGCCCGCACCGTCGGAAATCCCGCAGGGCTGGCGACAGGTGGGCCCCGCAGGGTCGGCCGAGGAGTGCGCGGCGCGGGTGGACGCGAGCTGGACGGATATCCGGCCGAATTCCCCGGCCGGGCCCGACGTGCGTACGGTACCGGAACTCGTCGCGGACCGCGCGCGGGAAATGCCGGACCACCCGGCGGTGATTTCGGAATACGGGTCGCTCGATTACGGGGAGTTGGACCGCAGGGCGGACCTGCTGGCCGCCCGGCTGCGCGCCCACGGCCTCGCCCACCGCCACGGGCACGGACCCGGGCACGGACCCGGAGCGCAGCCGCTGGTGACGGTCTGTCATGACCGGAGCCCGAACCTGGTGGTCGCGCTGCTGGCCGTGCTGCGCGCCGGGGCGGCCTTCCTGCCGCTGGATCCGGGGCTGCCCCGGCAGCGCCTGACCAGGCTGATCGAGGACTCGGGCTCGGGCCTGGTGCTCACCGACTCGGCGCACACCTGGCTGGTGCCGCACTCCCTCGCGGTGGACGGCCCCGAGGAGGAGACCCCGACGGTCCCGCCGGAGCTGGAGCCGCCGGGGGCGGACACCCCGGCCTACCTGATCTACACCTCCGGCTCCAGCGGCGCCCCGAAGGGGGTGATGGTCAGTCACCGCTCGCTGGCCACCGTGCTCGCCGGACTGGTCGAGGCGTACGGGCTGGGGCCCGGGGACCGGGTGTTCCAGCTGGCGGCGCTCGGCTTCGACACCTCGCTGGAGCAGCTGTTCGCACCACTCACCGCCGGGGCCACGGTGGTGCTGGCGGACCGCCGCGGGTGCGCTCCGAGCGAACTCTGGGGACGGCTGGCCGCGCACCGGATCACGGTGGCCGACCTGACGCCCGCGTACTGGCACCAGTACCAGAACGCCATCGAGCGGGACGACCGGAGCCCGTTCGGACTGCGGCTGATGATCGTCGGCGGCGAGGCGGTCGCGGCCGAGGACTGCCGCCGCTGGTTCCGCCTGCGGCCCGGGGTGCGACTGGTGAACGCCTACGGGCTGACCGAGACGACGATCACCTCCACGCTCTGCGAGCTCTCCCCGGCCCTGCTGACCGGGCCGGAGGACGCCCCGGTGCCGATCGGGCACCCGGTGGCCGGCGCCACCGTGCACCTGCTGGACGAGCGTCTGCGGCCCGTCCCGGACGGGGAGACCGGGGAGCTGTACGTGGGCGGGGCCGGGGTGGCGATCGGGCTGTGGCACCAGCCGGGGCGGACCGCCGGGCTCTTCCTGCCCGACCCGTTCTCCGACGCCCCCGGGGCGCGGATGTACCGCACCGGGGACCTCGCGCGGCGCAGGCCCGACGGCGAGCTGGAGTACCTCGGCCGGCGGGACCGGCAGGTGAAGATCCGCGGCTACCGGGTGGACCCGGCCGAACTGGAGGCCGCACTGGCCGCCCACCCGGCGGTGGACCAGGCGGTGGCGGTGCCCGAGGACGGCGCGCTGGCCGCCTTCTACACCACCCGTGCACCGGTGACCGAGCAGGAGCTGCGCTCCCACCTGTCCGAGCGGCTCCCCCGCTACATGGTCCCGCCGCGGCTGGCCGAGCTGGCCGAGCTGCCGCTGGACCACAGCGGGAAACTGGACCGCCGCGGCCTGCTGCTCTCCACCCCGCCGCTGGCCGGCCGCGAGCCGGACCAGGCCTCCCCGCTGGGCACCGGCGTGGCCGAACTCTGGGCCCGCATCCTCCAGTTGGAGCAGGTCGGCCCCGAGGACGACTTCTTCGTGATCGGCGGCGACTCGCTGCTGGCCACCGAGATGCTGGCCCGGGCGCGGATCATGTTCGGCATCGGCGTCAGCCAACTCCGATCGCTCACAAGGGCGTTGCTCCAGGAGCCGACGCTGGCCGCGTTCACCCGGCACACCCAGGCCGCCCGGGCCGGGACCCTCGCCTCGGGCGACCGGCCGACCGACTTCGCCGCCGAGTCGGTGCTCGACGTCCCGGTCCGCCTGGACGGCGGGCCGCCGCCGGACTGGCGCCACCCGCGCGAGGTCCTGCTCACCGGCGCCACCGGCTTCTGCGGCATCCACCTGCTGGACGAGCTGCTGACCGGCACCGACGCCCGGGTGCACTGCCTGCTGCGGGGAGACGACCCGCGGGCCGCGCTGGCCCGGCTGCGCGCGGCCGGGCTGCGGCACCTGCTGCGCGATCCGCTGGTCGGCCCGCGGGCCGACCGGGTGGTGCCGGTGCTCGGGGACCTCGGGCAGCCACTGCTCGGGCTCACGGAGCGGGAGTTCGGCGAGCTCGGCGACACCCTGGACCTGGTCCTCAACTGCGGGGCCCGGGTCAACTTCGTCTATCCGTACGGCGAGTTGAGCGCCGCGAACGTGGCCGGGGTGCGCGAACTGATCCGGCTGGCCGGGTGGTCGCGTGGGATCCCGCTGCACCACGTCTCCAGCATGTCGGTGCTGGCCGGCCAGGGCGCGGCCGGGGTCCGCCAGGTCACCGAGGACACCCCGCTGGGCTTCCCCGAGCACCTCTCGGTGGGCTACGCGGAGACCAAGTGGGTGGCCGAGGAGCTGCTCCGGCAGGCCACCGAGGCCGGACTCCCGGTCGCGGTGCACCGGTTGAACGACGTCACCGGGGCCCAGGACACCGGGGTGATGAACCCCGGCACCGAGATGTGCGCGCTGATCCGGCTGTTCGCCGACGCCGGGTGCGCCCCCGACGTCGACCTGCCGCTGGACTTCCTGCCCGCGGACTGCTTCGCCCGCGCCCTGGTCCACCTGGCCACCCACCAGGAGGCGACCGGGCAGGCGTACCACCTGACCACCGACCCCGGGCACCCGCTGATCGGCGAACTGGCCGCCCGGCTGCGGACCTTCGGGTACCCCGTGGAGGAACTCCCCTACCGGGACTGGGTCAGCCGCTACGCCGAGTACGCCGCCGGGCACCCGACCCACCCGGCCACGCCGTTCCTGCCGCTGTTCGTGGACCCCTGCGCCGGGCGGCCCGAACTGACCGTCAGCGAGATGTACTTCCGGCGCACCTTCCCCCGCTTCGGGCGGGAGCGGCTGGTGGCCGGGCTGGCCGGCAGCGGGATCACCTTCCCGCCGGTGGACGCGGCCCTGCTGGACCGCTACCTCAAGCACCTGATCGGCACCGGCTTCCTGCCACCGGCCACGGCCGGGACGGTGGAGTGACCTGGCGGTGGGGTGACGTGGCCGCCTGGTGGGAGGAGTTGGACCTGGCGGGCGCGCCGGCGGACGGGCCGGTGGCCTTCGGCGGGGAGCTGGATCCGGAGACACTGCTCGGGGCGTACCGGGCCGGGCTGTTCCCCTTCCCCGCGGGCGATCCGGCGGTGGCGGCCTTCAACGAGGTGCGGTGGGAGGAGGGCCCGGCGGTGGTGGTGGGCGGGGCGGACCCGTACGCGCTGGCCTGGTGGTCGCCGGACCCCCGGCCGGTGCTGGCGGCCGGGGGCCTGCGGGTGAGGCTGCCGGCCGGCCGGGAGCTGACGGTGGGACGGGCCTTCGGGAGGGTGGTGGAGGAGTGCCGCCGGGAGCGCGAACCGCGCTGGCTGACGGACGAGTTGGTGGATGCACTGGTGGAGCTGCACCGGAGCGGGTGGGCGGAGAGCGCGGAGGTGTGGGAGGACGGGGAGCTGGTGGGCGGGGTGTACGGGGTGCGGGTGGGGGTGGTGCTGAGCCTGGACTCGATGTTCCACCGCGCTCCGGGGGCGGGGCGGGCCGCGGTGGCGGGGCTCGGGGCCCGGTTCGCGGAGGTGGGAGGGCGGGTGCTGGACGTGCAGTGGGACGGCCCGCACGTACGGCGGCTGGGGGCGGAGGCGATGGCCCGGAGCGCGTACCTCACGCTGCTGCGGGAGCCGGACGTGGGGCCGCTACGGGCCGTCGGAGAGGGCTAGCCCGGCGTCGGGGAGGGCTGGTTCGCGGTCGGGGAGGGCCAGTTCGCGGTCGGTGGTGACGAGGGACCGGTCGTGGGTGATCAGGAGGACCGCCAGGCCGGTGCGGTGGCGGAGCTCGGCGAGGTGGTCGAGGACGCGGGCCCGGCTCGGGGTGTCGAGGCCGGAGGTGATCTCGTCGCAGACCAGGACCCGGGGCCGGGCGAGCAGGGCTCGGGCGAGGGCGGCGCGCTGGAGCTCGCCGCCGGAGAGAGTGGCGGCGCGGCCGTCGGGCGGGACGCCGAGGGCGGCGAGGACGGTGGCGGCCTCGGCCCGGGCGGCGCGGGTGCCGAGGCCGTGCAGGCGGACGGCGGCACGGGCCACCTGGTGGAGGACGGGGCGGTGGTCGTCGAAGGCGGCGCGGGCGTCCTGCGGGACGTACTGGACGGCGGCGGTCTGGGCGGTGGAACGGGAGCGGAGCGACGGCGGGAGGGGGTGGGCCTCCAGGCGGACGGTGCCGCGCTGGTGGACGTGCAGACCGGCCAGGCAGCGGCCGAGGGTGGTCTTGCCGCTGCCGGAGCGGCCGGTGAGGGCGAGGCACTCGCCGGGGGCGAGGGTGAAGGAGAGGTCGGTCAGGGCCCGGGTGCCGTCGGGGTGACGGGCGGTCAGGCGGTCGACCGTGAGGACGGGGTGCGGGGGCCCGCTCGCGGGTGGCCGGCCGTCGACGGCAGCCGGGAGCGGGGCCTCGCTCCCGGGGCGGCCTTTCGGACCGCTGAGGAGGTGGCGGGTCCACGGGTGCTCCGGGCGGGCGAGGACCTCGGCGGCCGGGCCGGACTCGACCGGTCGGCCGTCCTTGAGGACCACCACCTCATCGGCCAACCGCCGTACCGCGTCCAGGTCGTGACTGAGGAGAAGCAGCCCGAGACCGTCCCGGACCAGGGCCGCCAGCTCGG
This sequence comes from Kitasatospora sp. NPDC001664, assembly GCF_053596675.1. NCBI lineage: Bacteria > Bacillati > Actinomycetota > Actinomycetes > Kitasatosporales > Streptomycetaceae > Kitasatospora > Kitasatospora sp. NPDC001664. Next base: position 301,545 of record NZ_JBSFGS010000006.1, on the reverse strand, counting down.
CCACCAGGCGGGCCCGGGTGGCCGGGTCCTGGCCGGTGGTGGGTTCGTCGGCGACCAGGAGGCGGGCGCCGGAGAGCAGGGCCTGGGCGAGCACCACGCGCTGCTGCTGGCCGCCGGAGAGCTGGTGCGGGAAGCGTCGCAGCAGCTCCTGCGGCCGCTCGACCCGAGCCCGCGCCAGGGCGCGGTCGACCGCCTCCGGGCCGCCCAGCTCCCGGAGTTGGGGGCCGATCCGGCGGGCCGGGTTGAGGACCGCCGCCGGGTGCTGGGGGACGTGGCCGACCGGGCCGGGAGGGGTGCGGATGGTCCCCGAGACCCGGGCGCCGGGCGGGAGTTCGCCGAGGACGGCCAGGCCGGTGGTGGTCTTGCCGCTGCCGGAGGCACCGAGCAGTGCCGTCACCCGGCCCGGACGGACCGTCAGGCCGACGCCGTCCAGCAGCACCCGGCCGGCCACCTCGATCCGCAGGTCGTCCACCACCAGGAGTTCGCTCACCGTCGTCCGTCCTCTCCGTGCAGGGCCGCGTCGAGCAGCAGGTTGGTGCCCATGGCGAGGGCGGCGATCAGCGCGGCGGGCAGGGCCACCGCCCAGGGCTGGAGGTCGATGCCGGGGCGGTTGCGGTCCACCATCACCGCCCAGTCGGCGGCGTCGGGGGCCACCCCGACGCCGAGGAAGGCGGCGGTGCTCACCAGGTAGAGCGAGCCGACCAGGCGGGTGCCGGCGTCGGCGGCCAGGGTGCGGCGCAGTTCGCGCACGGTGTGGCCGAGGGCGATCCGCACCCAGGACTCGCGGTGCATCCGCATCGCCTCGACCACCGGACGGGCGGCCACCTCCAGGGCGGCGGCGTGCACCACCCGGGCGGCGTCGGGCACCGCGACCATGGCCACCAGCAGGGCCAGCCCGGCCGGGCCCGGCTCCAGTGCGGCGGCCACCAGCAGCACCAGGATCAGCGAGGGCACCGCGAGCAGCACGTCCAGCGGCCGCATCAGCAGCTCCTCCACCCAGCGCCGCCCGGTGAGGGCGGCGGCCAGGCCGACGGGGAGGGCGAGGGCGTAGACCAGGGCGGTGGCGGCGAGTGCGACCAGGACCACCGAGCGTCCGCCGAGCAGGAGTTGGCGCCAGAGGTCGCGGCCGGTGAAATCGGTGCCCAGCCAGTGCCCGGGGCCGGCCGGGGCGTACGAGACCCCGCGCGGCCCCGCCTCCCCGGCCAGCCAGGGACCGGCCACGGCGAGCGCCAGCGGCAGCAGGACCAGCGCGGCGCCCAGCAGGTACCGGCCCGGGCGGCGAGGCGTCCGCCGGGCGGGCTGCGGGGGCGCGCCGGTGTCCGGACCGGCCGCCGTGGGGGGAACCGTCATGCCGTCACCTCCGTGCGGGGTGCGAAGCGGCGGGCCACCAGGTCGGCGGCCAGGTTGAGGACGACCGCGAGCAGGGCGAAGACCACGGCCAGGCCCTGGACCACCGGTACGTCGCGGGCCGCGACGGCGTCCAGCAGGACGCTGCCGAGGCCGGGCAGCACGAAGAGGGACTCGACCACCACCACGCCGCAGAGCAGCCAGTCGCAGGTGCGGGCCAGCTGCTGGGCGGCCGGGGCCAGGGAGTTGGGGAGGGCGTGCAGCCAGTGGATCCGCCACTCGGGCACGCCGTAGCGACGGGCCTGGCGGACGTACGGGCGGGCCAGGGACTCGATCATCCCGGCCCGGACCAGGCGGCTGATCGAGCAGACCGGCCGGGCGAGCAGCACCAGGACCGGGAGGACCAGGACCGCCGGGTCCGCGCCGATGCCGCCGACGGCGGTGGGCGGGAGCCAGCCGAGGTGGAGGGAGACGACGGTGACCAGGAGCACGCCGAGGGCGAACTCCGGTGCGGCGTAGACCGCGAGGGTGGTGGAGCTGATCAGGCGGTCCAGCGGGCCGCCCTCCCGGCGGGCGGCCCGCATGCCGAGCCAGACGGCGAGCGGCACCAGGGGCAGCAGCACCAGGGCGGCGAGCAGCAGGGTGGTGCCGAGGCCGTCGGCGAGGTAGTCGGCGACGGGGCGTCCGGTGACCAGGGAGTGGCCGAGGTCGCCGCGGAGCAGCCCGCCGAGGCGGTCGAGGAAGCGCTCGACGGGTGGGTGGTCGAGCCCCATCGCCTCGCGCAGCCGGGCGATCCGCTCCGGGTCGGGGCTGTCCCCGGCCAGCGCCACGGCGGCGTCGCCCGGGAGAGCCTCGGTGAGCAGGAAGACCAGGACCAGGACCGCCGCCGACTGGGCCACCCCGAGCAGCAGCCGCCGGAGCAGCCAACTGCCGTGGCGGGTCCGGCTCATGCCAGCCAGACCCGGTCGAACCTCGCCCAGTCCAGGGTGTTGGCCGGCGCCTCGCGGGACACGCCCCGGACCTTGGGCGCGGTGGCCACGATCCAGTCGGCGAAGCCCCAGATCAGGAAGCCGCCCTCCTCGTGCAGGCGCCGCTGCATCCGCCCGTAGAGCGCGGTGCGGGCCGCCTCGTCGCGGGTGGACTGGGCCTGGCGGTAGAGCTCGTCGAAGTCCGGGTGGCGCCAGTGGGTGGCGTTGGTGGTGGAGTCGGAGAGCAGGCGCTGGGAGAGGTGGGACTCGATCGGCATCGCGCCGGAGCGGTAGGAGGCGAGGACGCCGCCGTCCAGCACGTCCTTCCAGTAGGTGTCCTTGTTGCCGACCTTCACCTCGACGGTGACCCCGGCCTTGGCGGCCTGCTCCTTGAGGATCCCGGCCGCCTCCACGAAGCCGGCCGCCACCGGGGAGGTGTCCAGGGTGACCTTGAGGCCCTCCTGTCCGGCCTCCTTCAGCAGGGCCCGGGCCCGGGTCAGATCCTGCTCCCGCTGCGGGAGTTCGGCGGCGTAGTAGCGGGCGCCCTTGCCGAAGAGGTCGTTGCCGATCTCCCCCGCACCGGAGAGGGCACCGTCCACCAGCTCCTTGCGGTCGGCGATCAGGAAGAAGGCCTTGCGCACCCGGGGGTCGTCGAAGGGCGGCCGGTCGGTCTTCATCACGAAGCCCTGCATGGTGGAGTTGCGCAGCCGGACCACCTCGATCCGCCCCTTGCCCTCGTGGGCCCGGGCGGTGGCGGGGTGCAACTCGTGAGCGTAGTCGGCCTGTCCGCCGAGCAGGGCGCCGATCCGGGCGGACTCCTCGTTGGCCACCAGGACCTCCAGCTCGTCCAGGTGCGGAGCACCCTCCCAGTAGTCGGGGTTGCGCCGAAGGAGCAGGGAGCCGCCGGGGGTGAAGGAGACGAAGCGGAACGGCCCGGAGCCGATCGGCGCGCTGAACTCCTGGGTCCCCTCGGGGACGATGTAGGTGCCGAACGCGGCCAGCACGTTGGGGAATTCGGCGTACGGACGCTTGAGGCGGAACTCGACGGTGGCCGGATCGACGGCCCGGCTGGCCACCAGGTCGATCGGCTCCAGGGAGGCCCGGGCCCGGAAGGCCTTCTTGGGGTCGGCGATCCGGCGGTAGCTGTGGAGCACGTCGGCGGCGGTGACCCGCCGGCCGTCGTGGAAGGCTGCCTCGCGCAGCCGGACCGTCCAGAGGTCGAGGGTGGCGTTCGGCTCCCAACCGGCCGCCAGCCGGGGTACGGCGGCCAGGTCGGAGCCCGAGTCGGCGAGCTTGTCGAAGAGCGCCTTGGCCCGGGCGGCGTCCACGAAGAGGTTGGCCAGGTGCGGGTCGAGGGTCTCGTTGGTGCCGCCGCCGGCGAAGACGGCGCGCAGTCGGCCGCCGCTGCGCGGGAGGGTGGCGGCGGCCTCCGAGGCGGTGGGCGCGTCGGCCCGGGAGCAGGCGGCGGCGCCGAGGGTGACGGCGGAGGCGAGCAGCAGGGTGCGGCGGGGTATCGGACGGTGCATCAGGATCGGCTTCTTTCGGCGGTGGCGGCGGTGTCATCGGTGGCGGTGAGGCGGGCGACCAGGTGGATCCGGTCGGAGTCGGCGCTGTCGGCGGGCGCGGCGCCCTCGCTCCAGGCCGGTTCGGTGCGGGGGCCCGGGCGGTCGTACAGGGAGAGCACCTCGAAGCCGTGCGCGGCCAGCAGGTACCGCAGCTCCTGCGGGAAGAGCAGGCGCCAGGCGGAGTGCTGGACGGCGACAGGGCCGAGGTCCGTGCTCCATGCCCGGGTGCGGCGCAGGAGTTGGGCCCCGTGGTCGATCCGCAGGGTGGTGCTGGAGGTGTAGCGGACGCCCTGGTGCTCGACGGTGTCGGTGCGGACGGCGTCCAACAGGTCGGTGCGGCCGAGGAAGTAGGCGCCGTTGCGCATCTCGGCCACCAGCAGGCCGCCGGGGGCGAGGTGGGCGCGGACGGCGGTGAGCAACGCGTCCAGGTCGGCGTTGGTGTGGCAGTACAGCAGGGCGCTGTCCAGGCAGAGGACGGCGTCGAACCGCCGCTCCCCCAGGCCGGGTTCGCGCATGTCGCCGAGCAGGTACTCGGGGCCGGGGTGGTGGGTGCGGGCGTGCTCGACCATGGCCGGCGAGCTGTCGAGGCCGACCACCTCGCGGCCCGCCGTGCGGTGCAGCCAGGCGGCGTCGCGGCCGGTGCCGCAGCCGAGGTCCAGGACCCGGGGGCCGGCGCCGTGGGCGCGGAGCACGGACTCGGCCCAGCGGGCGGCCAGGTGGTCGGGGTCGGGGAAGCGCAGCTCGTACAGCGCGGGGGTGTCGGTCAGCAGGTTGCCGCTGGTGGCGGGGCCGGTGGCGGGGTCCGTACCGGTGGAGGTGGTCATGTGGGCGCTCCGAGCGGGGAGTTGGGGTCGGGGAGCGAGTCGCGTCGGCGGGCGACGGCGGCGGCGCAGGCCAGGCCGAGGGCGCCGCAGAGCAGCCACGGCGCCCAGCGGGCGGCGTCCATGGCCCAGCCGACGGCCGCGTTGCCGAGGGCGGCGGCCAGGCCGGAGACCAGGTAGAAGACGCCGTAGTAGGTGCCGGTGAGCCGTTCGCGGCCGAAGGCGGGTATCAGCTCCAGCACGAAGGGCTGGGAGATCATCACGCCGATCCGCAGCAGCACGACGGCCAGCAGCACCGGCACCGGCCCCGGTATCAGCAGCGGGGGCAGGAAGCCGAGCCCCGCCACCAGCATCCCGACCGCTATCCACCGCCCCCGGCCGCCGAGTTGCTGCAGCCGGGCGGTGATCCGGAGCTGGAGGGCGAGGTTGACCACGGTGCTGACCAGGAAGAGCAGGCCGACCGCGCCCTCCCAGCCGGTGGTCTCCCTGGCCGCCTGCGGCAGCAGCAGGTAGAGCTGGCTCTCCAGGGCGTAGAGGCCGACCAGCGCCAGCGAGAAGGCGAGGAAGGGCCGGTCCGTGAGCACCTCCCGCCAGTCGCCCAGCACCCGGGTGCCGGTCGGCTCCACCCGGTGGACGGGCAGCACCAGGGCCTGGGCCACCGTCAGCAGGGCGAAGATCCCGGCGGCGGTGAGCGCCGCGACCCGGAAGTCCACCAGGAGCAGGACGGTGCCGAGCACCGGGCCGAGCAGGGCGCCGGTGTTGGCGAAGACGCTGAACAGCGCGAAGGCCTCGGCCCTGCGCTCCCCCGCCTCCTGGGCCAGGTAGGCCCGCACGGCCGGGTTGAACAGCGCCCCGGCCAGCCCGCTGAGCAGGGAGGCGGCCAGCAGCACCGGCAGCCCGTCGCCGAGGGCGAACAGGCCGAACCCGAGGGTGCGCAGGCCGCAGCCCGCGATGATCACGCCCCGGGCGCCGAGCCGGTCTGCCGCGGAACCACCCAGGATGAACAGACCCTGCTGGCTGAGGTTGCGCACCCCGAGCACCACGCCGACGGCCACCGCCGACATCCCGAGGTCCCCGCCGAGGTGGGTGGCCAGGTACGGGATCAGCAGGTAGAAGCCGGTGTTGACGCCCAGTTGGTTGACCAGCAGCAGCCGGACCGGGAGCGGGAACGAGCGCAGTGCGCGAAGGGTCCTCACCGTGCGGCGGCCTGCTCGGCGAGGTGGACGGGCTCCGCCGGGTGGACGCCGAGACCGGCCCGGTCGGCGGCCCGGACCACGCCGTCGGTGCCGCCGATGCCGCGCCAGGGGTCGTGCCGCAGCAGCAGGTGGCCGTCCAGGTCGACCCAGCGGGCCCGGTCCACCAGGTGCACGGCGGGGGCGATGCCGAGCGAACTGGCCGTCAGGCAGCCGAGCATGACCTCGGTGCCGCTGCCGTGCAGGGCGGCGCAGATCCGCAGCGCGGCCGAGACCCCGCCGCACTTGGCCAGCTTGACGTTGACCCCCTGCACCCGGCCGGCCAGCCGCTCGGCCTCCTCCTCGGTCGCCGCGTCCTCGTCCGCGATCACCGGCAGCGGGGAGGCGGCCGCCACCTCGGCCAGCCACTCCGGGTGGCCGGGCGCGGTCGGCTGCTCGACGGCGGTGACGCCGAGCTCGGCGAAGCGCGGGATCAGGTCGAGCGAAGTGCGCACCGTCCAGGCCCCGTTGGGGTCGAGCAGCAGCTCGGCCTCGGGGGCGCCGATCCGCACCGCGGCCACCCGGGCCAGGTCCTCGGCCGGATCGGGCGAGCCCGCCTTCACCTTGACCACCCGGAACCCGGCCACCGCCAGCCGGGCCGCCTCGGCGGCGGCCCGGACGGGGTCGGTGATGCCGATGGTGCGGGCGGTGGCGGCGATCGGCGGGCGGAGCGTGCCCAGCAGTTGGTGGACGGGGGCACCGGCCCGCTTGCCGACCAGGTCGAGCAGCGCGGACTCCACCCCCGCCAGCACGCCGGGAGCGAGCTCCTTGAACGGGGCGTCCCCGCGCTGGAGTTCGACCAGGGCGGTCTCCGGGTCCGGGTAGCGGGCCAGGTCGAGGTCCTGCACCTCGCGGCGGATGCGGTCGGTCGGCAGCTTCAGGTAGTCGCTGGCCACCACCTCGCCGTAGCCGCTCAACCCGCCGTGCCGCAGGGCGAGTTCGACCGCGTCGCGGGCGGCCATCACCGAGCGGGAGATGCGGAGCGGTTCGGTCAGGGTGAGCTGCACCACCCGTATGTCGAGCTTCACTTGCGGTCCTCCTGGGGGCCGTTGGGGTGGGTGGTGGCGCAGGTGGGGCCGGGGGCGTGGGCGAGCCGGTGGTGCTCGGCGGCGGGGGCGAGGGGGTCGATGACGGTGCGGCAGCGGGCCCAGCCGGAGACCTCGACGGCGCCCGGGTGCGGGATCTCCACCGGGCGGGTGACGGGCGCCGGCAGGTTGCGGGCCCGGCACCAGTCGTCGTCGTAGACGGTGCCCAGGTAGCGGTGCGGGCCGTCCGGGAAGACCGTGGCGACCACCGCACCGGGCTGGACCCGGGCCGCCCAGGCCGCCACCAGGGCCACCGCCCCCGTCGACCAGCCGCCGCTGACGAAGCTGTGCCGGGCCAGCCGGCGGCAGGCGTCCACCGCCTCCGCCGGGCCGACCCAGTGCACCTCGTCGAAGTGCCGGTAGGCGACGTTGCGCGGGTGGATGCTGCTGCCGAGCCCGCGCATCAGCCGGGGCCGGGCCGGCTGGCCGAAGATGGCCGAGCCGACCGAGTCCACCCCCAGCACCCGCAGCCGGGGCCAGCGGCGGCGCAGCGGCTCCACCAGCCCCGCACTGTGGCCGCCGGTGCCGACGCTGCACACCAGCACGTCCAGGTGGTCGAGTTGGTCGGTCAGCTCGCGGGCCATCGAGAGGTAACCGGCGGCGTTGTCCGGGTTGTTGTACTGGTCCGGCCAGTACGCGGCGGGGTCGGCGTCCAGCAGCTCGCGCAGCCGGGCCAGCCGGGCCGCCTGCCAGCCGCCCTGCTCGGCGGGCCGGTCGACGAGTTCGAGCCTCGCCCCGTGCGAGCGGAGCAGGCTCCGCATGGACGGCTCCAACTCGGTGTCGCCGACCAGGATCACCGGATGGCCGAGTGCCTGCCCGGCGAAGGCCAGGCCGAGGCCGAGCGTCCCCGAGGTGGACTCCACCACCGGTGCCCCGCAGCGGAGTTCGCCCCGGGCGTGGGCGCCGCGGAGCATCGCGACGGCGGAGCGGGCCTTCATCCCGCCGGCCGCGAGGTGCTCCAACTTGGCGTGGAAGCCCGGCTGTTCGTACGGCAGCGGGGCGGTGATCCGGGCCAGCGGGGTGTGGCCGAGGAGCGCGAGCAGTTCGGGGCGGGCGGTGACCGCCGCCTCGGCGGTGACGGTGCTCAACGGGGGCCTCCGTAGAGGTGGATGGTGCCCGGATTGCCGTCCAGCCAGAAGAACGGGTACGGCTCGGCGCTGACCGCCGTGACGCCCTCGTGCAGCAGCTGCGGCAGGACGGCGCTGCCGGTCTGGGCGAACATCGCCAGGGGGGTCGCCGTGCGGCGGGCGTGGGCGGCGAAGGCCTCGAAGCTGCCGTTGCCCAGGGTCATGCCGGAGACCAGCATCGCGTCGCAGTCGGCGAGGGCCGAGGCGGCGTCCTGGTGGACCTCCTCGCCCCACTCCGTGCGGCCACCCTTGAGGTCGCAGGGGACGTAGGCGGTGCCGCGGTCACGCAGGCGCTCCAGGAGGGAGTTGACCACGCCGACCACCAGGACCCGGCGGGCCTCGGCGGGGACCAGGCTCACCACGGCCGCGGCCCGGGCGCGGGAGCGTTCGATCGAACTGCCGCCCGGGATCGGGACGTCGAGCGCACCATTGGCGGGGGTGTGAGGGCGGGCCAGGGCCAGGAACGCGTCGAGTGCGGCGATCCGGACGGCCGGCAGGGGGTGGGTCAGCAGCTCCGCCACGGTCGCACCGACGCACTCCTCCAGTGCGGGGAGTTCCCCGGGCTCGACGGCACAGGACCCGACGGCCTTGCCGACCCGCAGGCTCAGCACCTCGTTCCGGTACCCGCCGGTGCGGCCGTCGTGCCGCACCGCCTGACTGGTGGCGAAGGCCACCGCGACCCGCTCGGCCGCCGGGTCGAGGCCGAACGCCCCGGCCAGCACGCGCTCCACCAGCCGCCCCACGGCACCGCCTGCGGCGGGCTGGGGTTCGGGACAGAAGGGGACGCCTGCGGCGGGCTGGGGCTCAGGCCGGACAGAGACGCCCGCGGTGAGCTGGGGCAGGGCGGCAAGGACTGCGGCGGGGTGGGGCTCAGGACGGAGGGCGACGCCTGCGGCGGGCTGGGGGACGGCGGAAAGGACCCCGCCTGCGGCGGGCGCGGGGGCCGGGTGCGCCGGCGGCGGCCCGGCGGGGGGCTCGCGGAGGAGGGTGGGGTTCGGGTTTGGGGTCATGCGCGGGCCGCCTCTTCGGCGTAACACGGGGTCAGGCGGGAGAGGAGGCGTTCGGCGGTGTCGAGGGCGTCGGGGCCCTCGGTGTCGGTGGTCATCAGGTGGCCGAGGTACTCGTTGTTGCTGACGGCGCGGCGGACCTGGCGGCCGGGGTCGGCCAGGGTGAGTTCGACGACGGAGGGCTCGCGGGAGACCTGGTCCGCCCCGTCCACCCCGGTCAGCAGGCCGTCCCGGTCGGGGAGCAGGAAGGTGACGGCGGCACTGGCGACCCCGGTCGGACGGACCGTCAGGTCGGGCTCGTGGCCGAGGGCGACGTCCACCGCCGCTGCCGCCAGGTCGATGCCGGTCACACGGCGGACCAGCTCGGTGATCCGGTTCCCGGCCGGCCGGGGGTTGACCTCGACCACCCGGGGGCCGTGCGGGGTGAGTTTGACCTCGGTGTGGGCCACCACCTGGTCGAGCCCGAGCGCGGCCAGGGCCGCGACCGCCGTCGAGGCGGCGGCAGCGGCGTCGGCACGGCCCAGCGGCGCCGGGAACTGGTGCCCGGTCTCGATGAAGGCGGGTGCTCCGCCGACGGTCTTGCTGGTGACGCCGACCACCTCCGTCCGGCCGCTGCGGGAGACCGTCTCGACGCTGACCTCGGGCCCGGTGAGCAGCTCCTCCAGCAGTACCGCCGGCTCCCGCCGCTGCCCGCGCGCGTTCACCGGGAACTCGTCCAACTCCCGGTAGGCTGCCAGCAGTTCCGCCTCGTTCGCGACCTTGCGGACCAGCATCCCGGCACACAGGTCGACCGGCTTGACCACCAGGGGGTACCCGGCCCCGGCGGCGGCCGCGACCGCCTCGGCCCGGTCCCGGCAGAGCGCGTACCAGGGCCCCGGGACCCCGGCCGCCGCCAGCCGGCCGCGGGTCAGGTCCTTGCGGCAGGCCGCCTCGACGGCCGCCGCCGAGGGGCCCGGCAGGCCGAGGCGTTCGGCCACCAGGGCCACGGTGGGCAGGTAGTAGTCGCAGGAGGACACCACCCCGTCGAAGCCGAGCACGCCGTGCAGCCGTTCGACGTACGGCAGCAGGGCGGCCGGGTCGTTGGTGTCGGCGGTCAGCACGTTGGCGGCGGCGAGCAGCGGGTGGGCGGTGTCGCCCGGGGCGGCCCGCAGGTAGTGGTGCAGGTCCCTGGTCAGGAAGGTGAACCGGTGGCCGCCCTCCCCGATGGCCCTGGGCAGCAGCCTGCTCATCGATCCGACCCAGCTCTCGATCACCAACAGATGTGCCACGGGACTCCCTCTTCTCCACCCGGCAAGGACGGTGTGAGGCAGCAAGGTACTCGACACACGTTTTCATTTTCAATACAGCTACATGGAAACCGTTTCCATGTACGCTGTGACTCCGGACACCCACCGAGCCCACCGAGGAGCTGACCGATGACCCGTCAACACCCGTACGAGGTACGGCCCGCCCGCCCCGAGGACCTGCCCGGCGCCCGCGCGCTGATCCTGGACACCTTCTACCGCGAGTTCGGCTACGGCTACGTCCCCGCCTGGCACCAGGACGTGGTCGAGCTCGGCCCGACCTACCTCGACCACCCCCGGCACGCGCTCTTCGTCGCCACCGCCGCCGACGGCGAGGTGGTCGGCACCACCGCCCTGCACTCGCGCGGCCCGGCCCACCCGCCGCACCCGATCTGGCTGGCCGAGCGCTACCCGTCCGGGCTCACCGCCCAGCTGCTGCGGGTGTACGTCAGGAGCGAACACCGCCGACACGGACTCGCCCGGCAACTGGTCAATCTGGCAACGGAGTTCGCGATCGCCGACGGCGGCTACCAGCACCTCTACCTGCACACCAACGTGGACGTCCCCGGCGCCGAGGCGTTCTGGCGCAGCCTCGCGGTGGAGGTCTGCGACGCCCGGACCACCGGCGAGCACGGCCCCGGCCTGGCCACCGTGCACTTCGAGATCCCGCTCCACCAGGGCGCCGGACGGTCCGGAAAGCTGGCAGGAGTCCGGGTCTAGATGAAGATGGTTGTCATCCCCTAGTGTGAGCGGCCACCGACCGGTCGGACCACGACCGGGCGGTCCTCGCGCTGCCACGAGCAGCCTCCACGTCAGGGGCGGACATTGACGACCGGACAGCAGACGGCCCGCCGACCACGGGTCCCGGCCGAACCACTGACGGAGGAGCGGCGCCGCGGCCCCGCGCTGCCGCTGCTCGGCCTGGCGGCCGTGGTGCTGGCCGCCACCGGGGTGCTCGGGCTCGCCGAGGCCGAGGTGGTGCAGGCCTGGCGGACACTGCTGGTCTCGATCGTGGTGCAGGGCATGCCCTTCCTGCTGCTGGGCACCGTGGTCTCGGCGGCGATCGGGGCCTTCGTTCCGCCCTCGCTGTTCGCCAGGGCGCTGCCGAAGCGGCCGGCCCTGGCGGTGCCGGTGGCCGGAGTGGCGGGGGTGGTGCTGCCCGGCTGCGAGTGCGCCTCGGTGCCGGTCGCCGGGAGCCTGATCCGGCGGGGCGTCACCCCGGCGGCCGCGCTGACCTTCCTGCTGGCCGCACCGGCCGTCAACCCGGTGGTGCTGGTCTCCACCGCGATCGCCTTCCCCGGGCAGCCCTGGATGGTGGCGGCCCGGCTGGCCGCCTCGCTGGCCACGGCGGTGGCGATGGGCTGGCTCTGGGTCCGGTTCGGCCGGGAGGAGTGGCTGCGGCTGCCCAAGCAGCCGGGCGGGCACGGGCACGGGGGCTCGCGCTGGGAGGAGTTCCGGCGCGGCATGCAGCACGACTTCCTGCACGCGGGGGGCTTCCTGGTGGTCGGCGCGATGGCCGCCGCGACCTTCAACGTGGCCGTGCCGCCGGGGGTGTTGGCACTGTTCAGCGACTCACCCTGGCTCGGCGTGGTGCTGCTGGCGCTGCTCGCCGTCCTGCTCTCGGTCTGCTCGGAGGCGGACGCCTTCGTGGCCGCCTCGCTGACCGGTTTCTCGCCGACCGCCCGGCTGGCCTTCATGGTGGTCGGCCCGATGGTGGACCTCAAGCTGATCGCCCTGCAGTCCGGCTCCTTCGGCCGGGCCTTCGCCGTCCGCTTCACCGGCACCACCTTCGTGGTGGCCGTCCTGGTGAGCGTCCTGATCGGAGCCGTGCTGCTGTGAAGAGGATGACCCACCCGGCCCTGCTGGTGCTGCTCGGCGGGGCCCTGCTGCGGATCACCGTCGGCAGCGAGGTGTACCTGCGGTACGTGAAGGAGGGACTGCGGCCGATGGTGATCGTCACCGGGGCCGTGTTGGTGCTGCTCGGGGCCGCCGGGCTGGTCCGGGAGGGGCGGGACTGGCTGCGGCAGCCGGTGCTCAACCACCGCCGGGCGGAGGACGGTTCGTACCGCGTGGAGCCGCACGCGGCCCACCCGGCGCACGGAGAGGAGGGCGAGGACGGGCACGGGCACGCGGCCGGTCCCAGGGTGGCGTTCCTGCTCGGGGCGCCGGCGCTGGCGCTGCTGTTCTTCGCGCCGCCCGCGCTCGGCTCGTACACCGCCTCCCGGGACGGGGCCGCGGCCGCCGTCGAGCAGGCCGACTACCGGGCGCTGCCGAGCGGGCCGTTGACGCCGATGTCGATGCGCGAGTTCATCGGGCGCAGCCAGCACGACAGCGCCGGCCTGGAGGGCCGGCAGGTGGTGCTGACCGGCTTCGTCAGCCGGGGCGGCGGCGGGGTGGACTGGCACCTCAACCGGCTGACCGTCAACTGCTGTGCGGCGGACGCCCGTCCGCTCCGGGTGGCGGTGCACGGGGCGGGCGAGGCGCCGGCGGCCGACAGCTGGGTGCAGGTCACCGGCCGGTGGCGGGCCGGGGCGGTGGACGCCCGCTCGCCCGTGCCGCACCTGGACGTGCTGAGCGTGACGGCGGTACCGACGCCGCGGAACCCGTACGCGGACCGGGCGCCCGAACTCGCCTCCTAGGGAGGGGGGTTCAGGCCAGCGGGGCAGCGGCCAGGCGGACCACCCCGGCCGGGCCGGCCCGGAACGCGGGGCTGGCGGCGTCGGCCTCGACCATGTGCGGGGTGATGTCGTGGGCGGCGAGCGCTTCCTCGGAGGCCCAGAGCTCCAGCAGCACGAAGCGGTCCGGGTCGCCCTCGACGGCGTGCAGGTCGTACTGCAGGCAGCCCTCCTCGGCGCGGACCACGGGGGCCAGGCGCTCGAAGGCGGCGACCTGCTCGGGGCCGTGGCCGGGGCGGGTGGTGATGTGGATGACGAGTCTGACGGGCTGCGACATGCCCGGCAGCCTAGTGTCGGCGATCACCACCCACCCTGGCCGTCCGCATGTCAGACAGCTACGGCCTCCGCCATCTCCTCCTCGGCGGGCGTGATTTGGCGGGCGCGGGCGCGGGCGGGCCGCGTGGGTGCGGAGGTGGACGGTGCAGCCCGCCTCGCCGTGGAGGCGGAGCAGGGAGCGGGTGCCCTCGACGGAGCCGGGGCCGAGGCAAACGGATGTACTCTGCAACCATGAGCGAGGAGCCGGCGGGCCGGGCCCGGGACGAGGCCGTCCACACCATCCAGCGCGAACTGACGGCCTTCGCGCGCCGGGCGCGCAGCCGGGCCGCCGAGCTGCATCCGCAGCTCAGCCTGGTGGCCTTCAGCATGCTCGACCTGATGGCCGAGCGTGGTCCTGTCCGGGGCGCCGACCTGGCCGCGTACTTCATGCTCGACAAGTCGACCGTCAGTCGCCAGGTCGGCTCGCTGGAGAAGCTCGGCTTCATCGTCCGCGAGGCCGATCCGGAGGACCACCGGGGTCAGCTGCTGCGGCTCACCGGCGACGGCGAGCGGGCCGTCGGGGACGCCACCGAGCGGCGGCAGCGCGCCTTCCGGGCCCGCTTCACCGACTGGGAGGACGAGGACCTCGGCCGGCTGGCCGGCTACCTGTCCCGGTACAACGCGGCGGAGTGACCGGGCGGGCTTGCCCCTGACCCGCACGTCAGGGTCTACCGTCGCCGCTCCCGAACTCCTGGAGCGCACCGATGAGCCGCGTAGCCCTGCCCACCGCCACCCGTGAGGTCCGTCTGCTGGCCCGCCCCGAAGGGCTGCCCGAGGCACGGCACTTCGCGGTCGTGGACGCACCGCTTCCGGCCGTCGGGCCGGGGCAGGTCCTGGTCCGCAACCGGTACTTCCTGGTCTTCCCCGGCCTGCGCACGCTGATCGGCGGCGAGACGGAGGGCGTTCCGCTCCCGCAACTGCGGCCCGGCGACGGGCTGTTCGGGCCCGCCGTGGCGGAGGTGCTGGCCGCCCCCGCAGGTGGACCACTGCGCCCCGGGGACCTGGTCTCGCACCTGGCCGGATGGCGGGAGCACGCCGTGCTGGACGCCGTCGACTGCGCACCGCTCGACCCGGCGCTGCCCGAGGCGGTGGCGCAGCTCTCCTCCGGCGAGGCGGCGTACGGCGCCCTGACCCGGCTGGCCGAGGTCCGGCCCGGGGACACCGTGCTGGTGACGGGCGCGGCTGGGGGCGTCGGCTCCCTGGCCGGGCAGATCGCCCGGCTGCTCGGCGCGGGGCGGGTGGTCGGCACCACCTCCTCGGCGGCGAAGGCCGGGCGGCTCACGGCCGAACTCGGTTACGACGCGGTCGTGTTGCGCGCCGGCGGGCGGCCGTTCGCGGACCGGCTGGCCGAGGCGGCACCGGAAGGGATCGACGTGCTGGTGGACACCGTCGGCGGTGAGCAGCTGGCCGGCGCGGTACGGCTGGCGCGGCCCGGGGCCCGGTTCGCCCTGATCGGCGCCGTCTCCGGGCAGTTGGCGGCGGACCGGGCGGGCGGCAGCGCGCCGGTGACGCTGGACAGCTTCCGGCTGGTGGTGCAGGGCGTCTCGGTGCGGGGCTACCGGGGGGCGGACCACCCCGACGTGGCGGGCGAGTGGACGGAGCGGTTCGGCGGCTGGCTGCGGTCCGGGGAGATCGCCTTCCCGCACGTGGTCCTGCCGGGCATCGAACGGGCGCCGGGAGCGTTGCGGGAGTTGATCGACGGTCACCACCTGGGGGCCGTCCTGGTGGGGGTCTGACCGGAGGGGCGGCGGCGGGGATGGCGGACCGGTTGAGGATCGGCGACGCGGCGGCGGCCACCGGGGCGACGCCGCGGGCACTGCGGTTCTACGAGGAGCGCGGGCTGGTCGCGCCGCGGCGCAGCTCCTCAGGCCAACGGGAGTACGGGCAGGCGGAGTTGGACCGCATCCGGGCGGTACGGGAGCTACTGGCACTGGGGCTGACGGTCGAGGACGTGCGCGCGTGCGCGGGGCGGCTGCACCTGCTCACCGAGCAGCCGCCGCCGCGCTGCGGGCGGGTCGAGGGACCGACCTCCCCCGCGGCCGCCGTGGTGGACCGCCGGCTCGCCGCGCTGGACGCCGAGATCGCCCGGCTGACCGCGCTCCGGACGGCGCTCGCCGCTCGGCTGAGCCGCTGAGCCCCTGAGCCACTGAGCCGCTCAAGGCGGGCACGCGGGGAAAGGCGCAGGAACGGCAAGGGGACGGGCAGGCGGGGTGAGGGTTCGTCAGTAGGTGTCGGACTGCCAGGTCTCGTCGGTGCGGAGCACGCTGTAGCCGACGCCGTCCCACCACTGGCCGCTGCGGAAGGCGACGCTGCGCAGGACGCCCTCGCGGACGAAGCCGGCGCGTTCGAGGACGCGCTGGGCCGGGACGTTGGCCACCTCGGTGGCGGCCTCCACCCGGACCATCTGGGTGTGCGAGAAGAGGTGCCGGACCAGCTGCCGCATGGCCGGTGCGCCGTAGCCGCGGCCTCGCGCCTCGGGCACCAGCGAGATCCCGGTGTTCCAGCAGAAGGATCCCCGCCAGCAGATGACCTCGCGCCAGGAGACGAACCCGGCCGGGTCACCGTCGCCCTGGATCATCAGCAGGCCGTGCTTCTCGCCGAGCATGCCGTTCTCCTCCCACTGGCGGCGCCAGCGGCCCGGGTTCTCCCAGCCCAGCCACTGGTACTCGCCGACCGTCTCGGGCTCGGTCGAGAACCGCTCCAGCACCGGCAGGTCGCTCTCCCGCACCGGCCGCAACTCCACGCTCTTCTGGGTCATCCCGTCACCCTAGTGCGCACCCCGACGGCCCGTCAGGGGCGGTCGACTCAGGTCCATTTCGTCCGCTTTTATCCGCATACGGCGCGTCGTGCGGCTGCCACCACCACGGACGTGATTGGCTCACGCCGGTACGTCCTCGGGAGGCCTTCGTGCGGGTGACTGGTCAGACGGTTGTCCGGACGGCGGCCGCAGGGTTCCTCGCCCTGTGGGCCGTGGCTCCGGGGGCGGGCACGGGTGCGGCGACCGGGAGCGGGGCGGTGCGGGCGGGCGCACCCGCCCCGCTCTCGGTCACCTTCGCGGCGCGGTCCTGCGACCGCTACGACGAGGTGATGGCCAACAAGGCCCGCAACAACGTGCAGGAGTCGCTGCGCGACCTCGGCCCCGACTCCAACTACGCCCGTACGGAGGCGGTTTCGGCCGCCAAGGAGGCGGCCGGCACCCCGCTGCCGCCCTGCCGCCCACTGCCGGGCTGGGCCTTCTCCACCGGCACCGGCTTCACCGGCAAGACCTCGGCCAGTCTCCAGCTCAGCACCGTCACCGGCCTGATCCGCGACGGCCTCACCACCGGGACCGACACCCCGGAGCTGGACGACCAGGGCCGCCCGACCGGCCGGACCCTGAGCGGCGCCGTCACCGTCCAGCTCGACCAGGCCGAGGCCACGGCGGCCGCGCAGAACCGGCTGATCGTCCAGGGCGGCACACCGTCCGCCCCGCTCAACGGGCTGCAGGACCGGTACGGCTTCGCCGCGCTGCGCTGCGCCCAGGACTCGGTGAACGGCGACAACGTCGAGTACCTGACCTTCCCGGCCGGGGCCCGGCACGTCTTCTGCTACTACTACGCGATCACCCCGCCGCCCGGCGCCGGGACCATCACCGTGGTCAAGCAGCTGGCCGACGGCTCCAACGGCCCGGGCTCCTTCCGTTTCGACGGGAACGTCTCCTACGCCGACACCAACGGCGACGGCACCAACGACTTCCCGCTCACCGCCGACACCGGCAAGCCCGGTTCGATCAGCTTCGTCCGGGGCGAGACCCGGGACGGGGACGCGCCGTGGAGCTTCCAGGAGGCGAGCACCCCCGGCTGGGAGCCGCCGGCTCAGCCCAGCTGCGAGGTCGTCGACTCCCGGGGCGGCACGGGCAGCAGCGCGGTGACCGCCGACTCGGCGGGCAAGGTCTCCGTCCGGCTGACCGCCGGGGACACCGTGACCTGCACCTTCACCAACCGCCGGACGGCCGGGCGGGCCCTGCTGCAGAAGCAGTCGATCGGCGGCACCGGCACCTTCGACGTCCGCCTGGACACCCCGCCCGGCTCGGCGCCGATCGCGATCGGCCCGGTCACCACCGTGGCGGAGGCCTCGCCGGTGGACGTGGCCTCGGCCGCGGGCGCCACCGCCGGCCGGTACACGGTGCGCGAGCGCGTCCCCTCACCCGACGGAACCGGCACCTGGCAGACGCCCGACGCCACCTGCGACGGCGTGCCCGCCCCGGTGACCCTGCTGCCGCCGAGCCCCGACGCGCCGAACGGGACCTGGACCGCCGAGCACGACCTGGCGGCGCCCGGCGGCACCACCTGCCTGCTGACCAACCGCTTCGTCCCCGGCGGGGCGATCAACGTCGAGAAGGTCACCGAGGGCGGCACCGGGACCTTCGCCTTCGCCGTCACCCCGCACCTGACGGGCCGTCCGGCCGTGGCGCGGGACGTGACCACGACCGCCACGGCCACCACCACGGCCACCGGGACCCCCGCCGCCGCCCACCCCTCGGGCAGCGACAGCGGTCCGGCGGCGAGCGGACTCAGGGTCGGCCCGGCGTACTCCTACACCGTCCAGGAACTGCTGCCCGCACCGACCGCGACCGGGCGCTGGCAACTGGCCTCGGCCGACTGCGGCGACGCCGGAGACCGGCCGGACCTGACGGCCGGGACGGTCGAGGTGCACCTGACCACGGCCGCGCCGACCCCGACCTGCCGCTTCACCAACCGCTTCGTGCCGTACCCCACGCTGGACGTGACCAAGACCACCAGCGGGGACACCTCGCTCCGGCCGGCCGCCGTCCGACTGACCGTCAGCTGCGAGGACGGGACCACCGACGAACTGACGGTGGCCCCCGGCGCGGACCGGGGCGACCTGCCCCGGCACACCTTCGCCGCCGCCACCCGCTGCACGGTGGCCGAACCGCGGACCGGGGCCGCCGACTCCGCCGCGGTGACCACCTGGGCGAGGCTCCGGGTGGACGGGGAGCCCGACCGGCCGCTGGTCCTGGGGACGCCGTTCGAGCTGACGGACGGCCGGGCCACCCGGGTGCTGGTCGGCAACGACTTCGCGCTGCCCACGCCGCCGCCGAGCGGCCCCTCCGGGCCGGCCGGCGGACCGACCCCGCCCGCCTCGGCCCCGCCCGTTCCCGCGCCGCCCGCTCCCCCGGCCGCCCGGCCCGCCCCGCCCGCCGGGGACCTGCCGGGGACCGGACTGCCCGGGCCGCTGCTGCTGGCCGCCGTGGTCGCGGTGCCGCTGCTGGCCGCCGGGGCCGTGCTGGCGGCGGCCTCCAGGCGGAGCCGAAACTAATAGAACACTTTTTCGAACATGGGCGTACGCTGGGGCCATGCACTTCCAGGGATCACTGCTCGGCGCCGACGCCCCGGCGCCCGGCCCGTTCAACGGCATCCGGCGGACCGAGCTGGCGCACGGCGCCTGGGTGGACGTCCTGCCGGGATGGCTGAGCGGGGCGGACGTGGTGTTCGAACGACTGCTGGACGGGGTGCCCTGGCGGGCCGAGCGGCGCGAGATGTACGAGCGGGTGGTCGCGGTGCCGCGGCTGCTGGCCTCGTACGGGGCCGGGGCCGAGCTGCCCGATCCGGTGCTGGCGCAGATGCGGGACGCGCTGAACGCGCACTACCGGGAGGAGCTCGGCGAGGAGTTCGTCTCCGCCGGGCTCTGCCTCTACCGGGACGGCGAGGACAGCGTGGCCTGGCACGGCGACCGGTTCGGGCGCGGCCGGACCGACGACACGATGGTGGCGATCGTCTCGGCCGGCGAACCGCGCGCCCTGCTGCTGCGGCCCGCCGGGGGTGGCGGGCCGACGCTGCGTCACCTGCTGGGCCACGGGGACCTGCTGGTGATGGGCGGCTCCTGCCAGCGGACCTGGGACCACGCCGTGCCCAAGACCGCCCGGCCGGTCGGACCTCGGATCTCGATCCAGTACCGGCCGCGCGGGGTGGGGTGACGGGTGCTCAGGTCATGGGTGTTCAGGTGACGGGCGCTCAGTCCTTGACCGCGCCTCCCAGCCCCGAGACCAGGTGACGCTGGACCAGGACGAAGAAGGCCAGCACCGGCAGGGTCATCAGGGTGGAGGCCGCCATGATGCCGCCCCAGTCGTTCTCGTCCGGCTTGAAGAAGACCATCAGCGCGGCCGGGAGGGTCTGGTGGTCGGTGTCCAGGATCAGGGTCCGGGCGAACACGAAGTCGTTCCAGGCCATGATGAAGGAGAACACCGAGGTGGCCGCCAACCCCGGTGCCACCAACGGGAAGAGGATCCGCCACAGGATGGTGAAGCGGCTCGCCCCGTCCAGCCGGGCCGCCTCCTCCAGCGACTCCGGCACCGCCGCCACGAAGCCCCGGAGCATCCAGACCGCGAACGGCAGCGAGAAGGCCAGGTTCACCAGCATCAGCGAGCCGAGCGTGGACAGGCCCAGCCCCGGGGCCACCGTGCCGAGGTCGCGGATCAGGAAGAACAGCGGGATGGTCAGCGCCTCGATCGGCACCATCTGCGCCACCAGGAACATCACCAGCACGGTGGTGCGGAAGCGGAACTTGAACCTGGACAGCGCCACCGCCGCCAGGAAGGCAACCCCGGCCGAGAGCACCACCACGACCACGGCCACCAGCAGGCTGTTCAGGAAGTACCGGCCGAAGCCGCTCACCCCGAGCGCGTCCCGGAAGTTGTCCAGGGTCGGCGCCCAGGTCCACGGCCGGGGGTGGGCGGAGGTGAGCTCGCCGTCCGGTTTGAAGGCGGAGAGCACCATCCAGTAGAGCGGGAAGGCGGTGACCAGACCGGCCAGCACCGCAAGGGAGTTGGCGATCCTCCGGGATCCCTTCTGCGTGGTCCGCGCGGTCACAGTTCCTCCCCGGAGCGCCGCAGGGCGCGGATGTAGAGCGCCGTGATCGCCAGCAGGATCAGCGTCATCAGCACGCCGATCGCCGCGCCCAGGCTGTAGTCGGAGGCCGCGAAGGCCTCCTGGTAGGCGTAGACGTTGAGCACCAGGTTCTGGCCGGCGATGCCGCCGCCGCTGGTCATCACGTAGATCTGGGTGAAGACCTTGAAGTCCCAGATCACCGACTGGATCACCACGATCACCAGCAGCGGCCGGAGCATCGGCAGCATCACCAGCCGGGCGGTGGTGAAGGTGGAGGCACCGTCGAGCCGGGCCGCCTCCAGCACCGAGTCCGGGATGGCCTGGATGCCCGCGTAGAGGGTGATCATCACGAACGGGAAGGAGTGCCAGACCACGACGGCGCCGACCACCGCGAAGGCGGGCCACTTGTCGTACATCCAGTTGTGCCCGGCCATGCCCAGGATGTCGTTCACCAGACCGGAGTTGGTGTCCAGCAGGAAGAGCCAGACGGTGGAGCCGGTCATCGCCGGGGCGGCCCAGGCGCCGAGCGCCGCGAACATCAGGAACAGCTTGGAGCGCCGGCCGACCCTGGTCAGCAGCACCGCCAGCGCGCCGCCCACCGCGAGGGTGGCGACCACGCAGCCGCCCGCGAAGACCAGGGTCTGCGCCAGCACCTCCCAGAACTGCGACTTGCCCAGCAGCTCGGTGTAGTTGGCCAGACCGACGAAGGCGGCCGGCACCCCGCCGCTGGCCTGCGGCTGGCCGAAGTCCAGCACCGAGAGCAGGCCGAGCTGGTAGAGCGGGTAGCCGAACAGCGGCAGCAGCACCAGCGCGGCGGGCAGCAGCAGCCAGATCGGGGTCAGAACCCGCTTGCGCCTGACGGTGATCGGCGCCTTCGCGGGCGTGGCTGCGGTCAGCGTGTCACTTGCCATCGAAGGCGGCGTTCATCGCGCTGGCGGCCTCGGCGGTGGCGGTGTTCACGTCCGCCTTGCCGGTGATCACCTTCTGCAGCATGGTCGGCACCACCGCCTGGGCGTCGATCTTCGCCCAGGCCTGGTCCTTGGGCACGAACTTGGTGCCCGCCGCGATGGTGTCGGTGAAGGGCTTGAGCCACGGCTCCTTGGCCACCACCTCGGCGCGGGCGCTGGTCAGCGTCGGCAGCGTGCCCATCGCGTCGAAGAGCGCCAGCTGGTGCTTCTTGCCGCCCAGGGTCTTGAGGAAGTCCGCCGCCAGGGTGCGGTGCTGGGTCGACTTGAGGACGCCCAGGTCGTTGCCGCCGGAGAACGCCGGGGCGACCGAGCCGGCCGTCGCGCCGGGCAGCGGCACCACCGCGTACTTGCCCTTGGCCGCGCCCGCCTCCACCGCGCTGCGCGAGGAGTTGGGCAGGATCGCCATGCCCGCGGTGCCGGAGGCGAAGGCCTCCACCGTCTTGCCGCCGGTCAGGTCGGCGCAGCGCTGGGCCGGACAGATCGCGTCGGTGAACAGGTCGGTGTAGGCCTTCACCCCGGCCCGGGAGCCCTGGGAGTCCACCGCCGCCGCGTACTTGGCACCGGGCTTGGCCGCCAGGTCGCCGCCGTTCGCCCAGAGGAAGGGCAGGGCGCCGAAGGTGTACTTGCCGCCGACCGCGATGCCCAGCAGGTCGGGCTTGGCGGCCCTCACCTTCGTTGCGGCGTCGGCGAGTTCGGCGTATCTGGTCGGGGGCTTCAGGCCGAGCTCGGTGAAGACGTCGGTGCGGTAGTAGAGCGCCCGCACGCCCAG
Organism: Kitasatospora sp. NPDC001664; assembly: GCF_053596675.1. Lineage (NCBI taxonomy): Bacteria > Bacillati > Actinomycetota > Actinomycetes > Kitasatosporales > Streptomycetaceae > Kitasatospora > Kitasatospora sp. NPDC001664. The sequence continues at coordinate 279,496 of NZ_JBSFGS010000006.1, read as the reverse complement.
CCACCAGGGCAGGCCGTAGGTCTTACCGTCCACCACGGCGGTGTCGCGCAGGTCGGCCGGGAGGTCGCCGCCCTCGGACCAGCCCGCCAGCTCGGAGGTCAGGTCCGCCAGGCCGCCGGCCGCGACGTAGCCGAACAGGTCGGTGTTGCCGAACTCCACCACGTCCGGCGCGCTGGCCGGGTCGTTGAAGGCGCCCTTCATCTTCTCGGCGCGCGGGCCGGCGTCGGTCGGGATGTACGACACCTCGACGTCGGAGCCGGGGTGGGCGGCCTTGAAGTCCGCCACGGCGGCCGCGATCACCTTCTCCTTCGGGGCCCGGTTGGCCTCGTCGTAGAGCCAGACCTTCAGGGTGCCGGTCTGCTGGTCGGCCGACTTGGTGCTGGAGGCGGTGCCCGGCGCGCAGGCGGCCAACACGGCACCGGCAGCGGCGAACAGGACGAGACGGGACAGCTTCACGGAACCCCCTCGGGAGGTGGTAGAGCGGTGGTAGGGCAGGTGAGCGGTGACGGTAGGAAGCCGCCCGGCGTGGCGGCAAGACGCCCCGGCGAATGTTGTGCAGTGCAAAACTGTGTGCCGCGTAGCTGGTACGCCGTCGGTGCTTGGCGTACGGTCCGTTGAATCCGACGGTCCGTTCAGGGGTCGTTCATGGGGATTTCTTGATGTGCCTGAGGAGGGCCGGTGGAGGTCACGCAGCGGAACCAGTCCGCCTCGCTGCGCCGGGCGCTCGCGGTGCTGGAGCACGTCCGGGACCACGCCGGCGGCTCCACCGGGCTCTCGCTCACGGCGGTCGCGGAGGCGCTGGGCCTGTCCAAGAGCACCGTGTTGCGGCTGGCCGAACCGCTGCTCGACTCCCAACTCCTCAGCCGGGAACGGGAGTCGGGGCACTTCCGGCTCGGCCCCGGCGCCCTGATGCTGGGCCAGTCCTACCTCTCCGGGCTCGACCTGCGCACCGTCGCCGCCGAACAGGCGCACCGGCTGATGCACGAGGTCGGCGGCACCGTCCACCTGTGCGTCCCGGACCCGCCGCACGTGGTCTACATCGACAAGGTGGAGAACGAGACCGCCGTCCGGATGGCCTCCCGGATCGGCAGCCGCGCGCCGATGTACCGCACCGCCGTCGGCAAGGCCATGCTGGCCTGGCTGCCGGAGGAGGCCTTCACGGCGGTGGTGGCCGCCGGACTGCCGCCGAGCACCACCCGCACCCTCACCGAACCGGCCTCGCTGCGGGCCGAGTTGGCGCGGATCCGGGCCCGCGGCTACGCCGTGGACGACCGGGAGAACGAGCCCGAGGTGCGGTGCGTGGCCGCGCCCGTCTTCGACCACACCGACACCGTCGCCGGGGCGCTCTCGGTCTCCGGGCTGACCTCGCGGGTGACGGCGGCCCGGGTGCGCGTCCTCGGGCCCGCGGTGGCGGCCGCCGCGCTGCGGGTCTCGCGGGCGCTGGGGTCCTCGCGGCACTGAGCGGCCGGCCCCGGGGCGCTGCGGCGCGCTGCGGCGCGCTGCGCGCCACGCCCGGGCGGACAAGGCATTTGCCCATCGGGGTGGGCCCGGGGCAGACTCGACGGGACGGACCGGCACGGGCCTCACGCCCTGCCGTGCACACCCACCCGTGTCGACGAGCGATCCCGTCGGCGGACGATCCCGAGGGGAGGCAAGCCATGCGCAACGAACCGCCCAGTCCCGGCTTCCTCCCCGTCGCTCACTGATCGTTTCCCGTAGCACCCCGCACCTCCGCGCCCGCGCCCCGTCGGCGCGCGCCCCGGTGCGGGCGGAGGTCGTTCCGCCATGTCGTTCTTCCGTACCCCCGCTCCGTCCACCCGCCGCCGCTTCTCGCTGACCGACGTCACCGTCGCGGCCGGCGTGCTGCTGCTGTTCTACGCCGCACTGCGCGTGGGACACGGCACCACCGTCTCCTTCACGCCGGGCGAGAAGCTCGGCATCGACACCGATCCGGCCCGGCTGCCGTACTACGCGGCGCGCAGCCTGCTGCGGATGTTCGCCGCACTGGCCGCCGCCGTGGTCTTCACCTTCGTCTTCGCCTACGCCGCCGCGCGCAGCCGACGGCTCGGCAAGGTGCTGGTCCCGGCCCTGGACATCCTCCAGTCGGTGCCGGTGCTCGGCTTCCTGACCGTGGCGGTGACCGGCTTCCTGGCACTCTTCCCCGGCTCGATGCTCGGGCCGGAGTGCGCGGCCGTGTTCGCCGTCTTCACCTCGCAGGCCTGGAACATGACCTTCGCGTTCCACCGCTCGCTGACCTCGCTGCCGCGCGAACTCGACGAGCTGTCACGGTCGTTCGGCTTCACGCGGTGGATGCGGTTCTGGAAGGTCGAGCTGCCCTCCGGGACGATCGACCTGGTCTGGAACGGCATGATGAGCTTCGGCGGCGGCTGGTTCTTCCTGGTCGCCTCCGAGATGATCGCCATCGGCGGCCAGGACTACGCCCTGCCGGGCGTCGGCTCCTACGCCGGGGCCGCGATCGCCGAGGGCGACCTGGGCAAGGTCGGCTGGGCGGTGCTCGCGATGGCCGTGATGGTGACCGGGGTGAACTTCCTCTTCTGGCGCCCGCTCACCGCCTGGGCCGAGCGCTTCAAGAACGAGCAGTCGGGCAGCCGCGAGCCGCAGCGCTCGGCCGTCCTGGAGCTGCTGCGCCGCTCCAACTGGCCTGCACTGCTGGGTCGTTGGCTTCGACCGGTGGGGCAGTTCTGCTCCCGGGCCGGGCGGGTGTTCGGCGTCGACGACCGGCCGCTGCGGGTCGCCCCGACGCGCCGCCGGGCCGGGGACCTGGCCTTCGGCGTGGTCACCGGCAGTCTGATCGCCTGGGGCCTGTACGACCTCGGCGCCTACCTGCACCGGAGCACCGGGCTGAGCGTGCTCGGCGAGCCGCTGCTGCTCGGACTGGCCACCCTGGCCCGGGTGGTGGTGCTGGTGGCGGCCGCGACGGTGGTCTGGGTGCCGGTCGGCGTGTGGATCGGCGGCTCGCCGAGGCTGACCCGGATCGCCCAGCCGGTGGTCCAGGTGCTCGCCTCCTTCCCCGCCAACTTCCTCTTCCCGCTGGCGGTCTGGTTCTTCCTCAGGACCGGGCTGTCGCTGGACGTCGGCGGCGTGCTGCTGATGGCGCTCGGCGCCCAGTGGTACATCCTCTTCAACACCATCGCCGGGGCGATGGCCATCCCCGCCGACCTGCGCGAGGCGATGGACGACCTGGGTGTCCGCGGCGTCCGGCGCTGGCGGCGGCTGATCCTCCCGGCCGTCTTCCCCTCCTACGTCACCGGCGGCATCACCGCCTCGGGCGGCGCCTGGAACGCCTCGATCGTCTCCGAGGTGGTCACCTTCGGCGCCACCACCCTCACCGCGACCGGCCTCGGCGCGTACATCGCGCAGGCCACCTCGGCCGGGGACTTCCCGCGCCTGCTGGCCGGGGTCGCCGTGATGAGCCTGTACGTGATCGTGCTCAACCGCGTGGTCTGGCAGCCGCTGCACCGGCTCGCCCGGGTCCGCTACGCCCTCTGAACCCCGCTTTCCGCTTGGAGCTTCCGATGAACCTCAACCTGCTGCGTCCGCGCCGTCCCACCACTGCCCCGGCTCCGGCCACCGATGGTGAACTCCTGCTCGAAGCAGTCGAGTTGACCAAGACCTACGCCGGCTCCGACGGCGATCTGCCCGTGCTCGGCGGCATCGACCTGGAGATCCGGGCCGGCGAGGTCGTCGCCCTGCTCGGCCGCTCCGGCTCGGGCAAGTCCACCCTGCTGCGCTGCCTGGCCGGGCTGATCGCCCCCAGCTCCGGCAGCGTCCACTACCGCGGCACCCCGCTGAACGGGGCCAACCCCGGGACGGCGATGGTGTTCCAGACCTTCGCCCTGCTGCCCTGGCTGACGGTGCAGCAGAACGTCGAACTCGGCCTGGAGGCGAGGGGGTCGGCGGCGGGCGAGCGGGCCGAGGCCGCCCGCCGGGCCATCGACCTGGTCGGCCTGGACGGCTTCGAGGCCGCCTACCCCAAGGAGCTCTCCGGCGGCATGCGCCAACGGGTCGGCTTCGCACGGGCGTTGGTGGTCGAGCCGGACGTGCTGATGATGGACGAGCCGTTCTCCGCCCTGGACGTGCTGACCGCCGAGAACCTGCGCGGCGAGCTGATGGAGCTCTGGGAGTCCGGCACCTTCCCCACCCGGGCGATGGTCCTGGTCACCCACAACATCGAGGAGGCCGTCCTGATGGCCGACCGGGTGGTCGTGCTCGGCTCCCGGCCGTACGGCACCGTCCGCGCCGTCTTCGAGCCCGGCGCCGAACTCGGCCCCGGCCGCTCCCGCGACCGCGGCTCCGCCGCCTTCCAGTCCCTGGTCGACCAGGTCTACCGGACCCTCACCGGCCGCGACGCCGCCGTCCCCTCCCCCGCCCTCGCCCTCGCCGAGCCCGCTCCGCGCACCACCGCCAACACCCCGCTCCCGTCGGCGGGCGTCGACGGCCTCTCCGGGCTCGCCGAACTGGTCGCCCACGCGGGCGGGCGCCGCGACCTCGCCGACCTCGCCGACGACCTCGGCCTGGAGGCGGACGACCTGCTCCCGCTGGTCGACGCCCTCGACCTGCTCGGCTTCGCCGCCGTCGACGGCGACTCGCTCCGCCTCACCGAGCACGGCAGCGCCTTCGCCGCCGCCACCGTCCAGACCTCCAAGGCCCTGTTCGCCACCGCCGCGATCACCGTCCCGCTGATCCGCCTGATCAGCGCCAGCCTCCGCCAGTCCCCCGACGGCACCCTCCAGGCCGGCTTCTTCCGCGACCTGCTCGCCCACCACTACACCCGCGAGCAGACCGACCGGCAGCTCGCCACCGCCACCGACTGGGGCCGGTACGCCGAACTCTTCACCTACACCGCCGACCGCGAGGAGTACCGGCTGGAGCCCTGACCCTCCGTCACCCCCTGAGGCCGTCCGCGACCGCCGCCACCTGCTCCGGCGTGAGCGGACGACCCACCAGGAGGAGGGTCCACTGCCGGCGCCCGTCCCGCCAACGCTCCAGGTACGTCGCCGGGCCGTCGCCACCCGGACGGGTGGTGCTGTGCACTCGCCGGGCCGGGGCCAGGCACCGGACGGCCGCCCCGGCGCCCCGGCGCCCCGGCGCCCCGCTGCCCCGCTGCCCCGCTGCCCCGCTGCCCCGCTGCCCCGCTGCCCACGGGAGCTGACACCGGGTGGGCGGGAATGGCGGGTGGGTGTGCAGACTTCTCGGTAGAACGTACGGAGTTCCGGCCCGGTACGCGTACCGCGGTGCGCGGACGAGGCGGGCCGGGCGAGAGAGGACTGGTGACCCATGGGCACCCCCGTCGACCAGCTGGTGGACCTGCTCGACCTGGAGCAGATCGAGCTCAACATATTCCGGGGACGCAGCCCGGAGGAGGCCCTGCAGCGGACCTTCGGCGGCCAGGTGGCGGGCCAGGCCCTGGTGGCGGCGGGGCGCACGGTGGACGGCGACCGCCCCGTGCACTCGCTGCACGCCTACTTCCTGCGCCCCGGTGTGCCCGGCGTGCCGATCGTCTACCAGGTGGACCGGATCCGCGACGGCCGCTCGTTCACCACCCGGCGGGTGCTCGGCATCCAGCAGGGCCGCAGCATCTTCGCCCTGACCGCCGACTTCCACGTCCCCGAGGAGGGCGGGATCGAGCACCAGGAGGCGATGCCGGTCGTGCCCGGGCCGGAGGAGGTGCCGAGCGCGCTGGACGAGGTGGGCCAGAAGCTGGGTGAGCTGCCCCCCTTCATCAGCCGCCGCCAGCCCTTCGACATCCGGTACGTGGACCGGCTGCGCTGGAGCAAGGAGGAGCTGGTCGGGGTCGAGCCGCGCAGCGGGGTCTGGCTGAAGACCAACGGCGCGCTGCCCGACGACCCGCTGATCCACGTCTGCGCGCTCACCTACGCCAGCGACATGACCCTGCTGGACGCCGTCCGGGCCCCGGTCGAGCCGCTCTGGGGCGTGCGGAACTTCGACATGGCCTCGCTGGACCACGCGATGTGGTTCCACCGGCCGTTCCGCGCCGACGAGTGGCTGCTGTACCAGCAGGAGTCCCCGATCGCGCACGGCGCGCGCGGGCTGGCGCGGGGTCAGATCTACGACCGGAGCGGGCAGCTGGTGGTGTCGGTGATGCAGGAGGGCCTGTTCCGTCCGCTCGCGAGCCGCAAGGCCTGACGGGGCGGGAGTGTTGCACGACGGTTCGGCAGTGTTGCCGGCCGTCACGCGCCGTTGCGGAACCATGTCGATCACGCACGGCCGGAAGACCCGGGGTACGGTTCGCGTTCGACCTTGAGCACGGGCCTGAGCTTGCTTGGGCACGAGCACGAGCACGAACACGAGCACGAGAGCCGTACCCCGGCGCTCCGGCCACTCCCGGACCCGGGCCACGTCCCCGGCGCCCGCCCGTATCCCGGGCCGGGCCCGGCGATCCGAGGGAGGAAGCCGACATGACCGACACCGCCGCCCAGGAGTGGGAGCACTGGACGGAGCGCCGCGCCGCGAGCGTCAGCGCCCCGCACGGCGCGCTCGCCCTCACCGGCACCCACTGGCTGGAGCCCGAGCCCGCCGAGGTGCCCGGCCTGCCCGGCCGCTGGTGGGCCGCGGACGGGGCGGTGCACGTCGAGGCGACCGCCGCTGACGGACTGTCCGTCGAGGGCTCCGGGGGCGGGCCGGTGGACGGCGTCCGCCGCCTCACCCCCGATACCTCCCCCGGCGCCGACCTGCTGACGCTCGGTGAGGTGCTGCTCGTCCCGATCGAGCGCGAGGGCGAGCTCGCGCTGCGGGTCTTCGACCCGGAGTCGGAGGGCCGCCTCGGCTTCGCCGGGATCTCCGCGTTCCCGTACTCGCCGGACTGGGCCGTGCCCGCCGTCTTCACCCCGTTCGACCAGGACGAGGACGTCCTGGTGGAGAACGCGGACGGCCGCGAGCGCCCGCTCGCCACCAGCGGCCAGATCGCCTTCCAGCTGGCCGGCGAACCGCACACCCTCACCGTCGGCCGCTCCGGCGACCAGCTCAGCGGCGTGATCGCGGACGCCGGCAGCGGCCGGGAGAGCTACCGCTTCCGCTTCATCACCCTGCCCGCCCCCGACGAGGAGGGCCGCACCGTGCTCGACCTCAACCGGGCCTACCTGCCGCCGTGCGCCTTCGCCGACCACTTCATCTGCCCGTTCCCACCGCCGGGGAACCGGCTGCCGCTGGTGGTCGAGGCGGGCGAGAAGCAGGTCCTGACGAAGTAGCGGCGGGTTCGCGGGCCCGCCTGGGCGCTGTCTGGGCACTGCCTGGGCACTGTCTTGGCACTGCCTGGGCACTGCCTGCGGGCCTCGTCACACCGGCGAAATCCGTTCGTCCACGGGCTGCGGGGTAGGTGAGGATGAAGCGCGTGTCGACGCATCCCACCTCCTCGCAGTCCGTGCCCCCGCCGCCCGACGAACCGTCGGCGCCTGACGGACCGTCCGCGCCCGGCCGACCGAGCGCTGCCGTCACCGCCGAGACTGCCGCCCCGGGACGGTGGCAACGGCTGCGGCGGTCCGCCTTCGCCGACCTCAGCCCGCTGCGCGAGCACCCCGACTACCGGCGGCTGTGGACCGGCCAGGCGGTCTCCGCCATCGGCCAGCAGATGACCGCGGTGGCGGTCTCGGTCCAGGTCTTCCAGCTCACCGAATCCACCTTCGCCACCGGCCTGGTCGGCCTCTTCTCCCTCGTCCCGCTGGTCGTGCTCGGCCTCTTCGGCGGGGCCATCGCCGACACCGTCGACCGCCGCCTGCTCGGCCTCTTCGGCTCCGCCGGACTGGCCGTCACCTCGGCCGTGCTCGCCGTCCAGGCCCTGCTCGACCTCCGCTCGGTGCCCCTGCTCTACGCGATGGTCGCGGTGCAGGCCGGCTTCTTCGCCCTCAGCTCACCCGCCCGCTCGGCCATGATCCCCCGCTTGGTGCCGTCCCATCAGCTCCCGGCCGCCAACGCCCTCGGCAGCATGAGCATGAACCTCGGCACCACTGTCGGCCCGCTGGTCGGCGGCCTCCTGATCGGCACCCTCGGCGTCCAGTCCGCCTACCTCGTCGACACCGTCGCCTTCAGCGGCGTCCTCTACGCGATGTGGCGACTCCCCGCGATGCTCCCCGGCGACGGCACCACCGCGTCCGGCACGGCGAAGAAGCGCGCCTCCGTCCTCGACGGCCTCCGCTTCCTGCGCAGCCGGCCCAACCTCCGCACCAGCTTCGTCGCCGACCTCATAGCGATGATCCTCGCCTCGCCCCGCGCCCTCTTCCCCGCGATCGCCGTCGGCGTCTACCACGGCGGCCCCGGTACGGTCGGCCTGCTGGTCACCGCCGCCGCGGCCGGCGCCCTCACCGGCGCGCTGTTCTCCGGCTGGGTCTCCCGGGTCCACCGCCACGGCACCGCCATCATCGCCGGAGTCGCCGCCTGGGGCCTCGCCATCGCCGCCTTCGGCCTCACCACCCACCTCTGGCTCGGCCTGCTCGCCCTCGCCGCCGCCGGAGCCGCCGACTCGGTCAGCATGATCTTCCGCAACACCATCCTCCAGGTCGGAGCCCCCGACGACATGCGCGGCCGACTCCAAGGCGTCTTCATCGTCGTCGTCGCCGGCGGCCCCCGCCTCGGCGACTTCTTCGCCGGCACCACCGCCTCCCTCACCTCCACCACCACCGCCCTCCTCATCGGCGGCCTCGCCTGCATCGCCGCCGTCCTCCTCCTCGCCGCCCTCCGCCCCGCCTTCCTCCACTACGACGCCCGCCACCCCACCCCCTGACCTGCACGGCACCACCACCGCCGTCCCCGGAAACCTGGCAGCGAGCACCCCTCCGCGTGCTGTATTGTTTTCCACGTCGCCGGGACACCGGGGACGAGGTCGGAGAGCAGAAGCCGCAAGGCCGAAGTGTTCGGACCACGGGACGTGGCGCAGCTTGGTAGCGCACTTGACTGGGGGTCAAGGGGTCGCAGGTTCAAATCCTGTCGTCCCGACGCGAGTCGGAAGCCCTCTGGGCTGGACGAAAGTCCAGGTCAGGGGGCTTTTCCGTGACACCCCGTCAGTGACGTGGGGCACTGCGGACACCCTCTCGATGATCTTGCTGGGGACCAGCTGGGGACCAAGGCCCTCCGGGCGAACTCCGGAGAACCGCTCCCGGGGACCAGCCGGACGACGGCCCGCCTGTCCCCACCTGGCCAGAATACCGCCGGGACGAGCTGTCCGAATATCCGGCTCGGTAAAATTTCGCGCAGTACCCGCACCGCTCGCGTGGCGATTCCCTGGCCGGCCCCGGAACGGTTCTTCGCCCCAGGCGGATTGGCGGTGTTCGACCCGCCACCCGGAACCGCCAGTTCACCCGGGCCGAGCACCGCGACATCGGCCGCCCCTCTGCATTCGCCCGCGGGAGCCGCCGCGCGCTGTTGTCGGATCCGCACAAGAGCGGCGGCCGGTGGGGCGACGGCCGGGCTGGCCCGCGGCACCGTCACAGGGCCGTCATAGGCTTCGCCCATGAGCACGGTGCACGCCAGGGTCTGGCGCTTCACGGTCGAGACGGGACCCGCCGGCGCGGAGGCGGTCGAGGCCGTCGAAGTGGGCCAGGGACCCCTCCCGGTGTCGCTGGCCGCGCTGGCCAACATCAACGCCCTGGCCTGCGACCTGCGCCGGACGGTCGACCAGCGCGTGCGCAACCACGAGATCAGCCTCCTGCTCAGTTATCTGAGGGGCGGCACCGGCACGGGACCGCTCTGGGCGGACTGCGGCGCACTGGACTCCAGCTCCGGGCACATCCGCCGCTTCGTCAGCGAGTGCACCGGGCTCGGGGTGATGACCGCCGCCAGCGAGACCCTGTTCGACTGGAAGCCCGGCGTCCACGGGCTCAGCAGCTTCGACGTCCTGCCCGACAAGCTCCTGGGCACCTACGCCAACACCGGGGTCCGCCCGGACCTGCTCTACGACCTCGCCGGCGGCCCGCTGGCCGGCGAGGCCCGTGGCCGCCGCCGGGACGCCAAACTGATGCTCCCCGCGGTCAGGGGAACCGCCGACCAGAAGAAGCGCCTGCAGAAACTCGCCACCTGGTCGGCCGACCACAGCGGCCACCCCTACTTCATGAGCTGGGTCTGGCTCGGCACCGGCGGCGTCTACGTCGACATCTTCCTGCCCGAGGATTCGCCGGCCACCGCCAGCCTGAAGACCGGATGGATCGAGAAGCCCGGAAGCCAGCAGCCCTGGCGCTTCCGCGTCCCCCGGCCCGACCCCCGCCGACGGCTCGAGACGGCCCCGGAGGACGACCTGGACCCGCCGTTCTACCGCGTACCGGAGCCGGATCCCGGTGTCCCGGACGAAGGGGCCGCGACGGCGATCGGCCGGGCCCGGCCGGTGGTCGATGCGGCGATGGACCGCGCGTTCGGCCGCGAGGAGAGCACCTTGGGCAAGCTCGCCGGCGTCCCGGTGCGCGGGACGTGGATCCGGGCCGATGCCGTCGGCCCGGCGCGCCACGAAGTGCTGGTCGGTGTTCTCGGCGAGCGTGTCCCCGTGGACCCCCGAGCCCAACGCCGCCGCCTGAGTACCGAGAACGGAAGCCGGCTCGACCTGTTCCTCGAAGGGCGGCTGCTGACACTCGTGCACCCGGCTGGCGAACCGCGTCCCAGCTGGGGCCGGATCGCCGCTGAGGCGCTCGGGTGAGTCTCGCCGCGATCCCTGCGGGCAGGTAGACCCGTCCGCCACTTCGTGCTGTGCATGCCCTCGCCGGGCATCCTCCGCCGGGCGGCATGGGCCAGCGGCGCGGTGCCCGGGTGCTCTCAACCACTGGCCTCATCATGGGACCAACACCATGAGTGGCCCTCGTCGCCGGAGACTCCGTGAGCGCTGACCAACCCACCCGATACCAGCCACCAGCGCACCAGGCCTTCCTGCGGGCCACCGCTGCGGCCGAGGACGAAATGGGGCTCCTGCTCGGCCAGGGCGTGATGTTCGACGAGGAGTATGTCACCACCCACCTCTGCAGCCGCCTGCCGCGCGAGGTCACCTGGGCGAAGTTCTCGAAGAAGCAGGAGAACCGGGTCGGAGGGGACTACCTCTGGTGGTGGGTCGACCGAAGCGGAGAGGCGTTCGGCTGCCTCGTCCAGGCCAAGGTCATCCACCGCACGGGCCGGGGTTGGAAGATCGGGTTTCACCACGAGACCAGGACCGGCCTGCAGATGGATCAGCTTCTCGCCGCCTCCGACTTCTTCGAGGTCCCGGCCGCCTACACCCTCTACGCCGGCGACGCCGCCTATCGCAGTGCCATGCAGTGCACCATGCGGCACCCGGACACCCCGTGCAACCAGCGGGAGGGCGCCGCAGTGACCATCCTCCCCGCGCTCCAGGCCCGGCGTACGGTCGAGAACGCGGCGCTCCGCGCGACAGCCCCGCCACGCAAACTGCCGTTCCTCACCGGCTTCGATCCGATCGAGGACGTCTTCCATCACGCGGAGCCGCTCAGCCGGTTGACGAAGCCCGGCCTCGACGCCGACGACCCCGCCCTCGCCTTGTACTACCGGATGCAACTGGGCCCGGACATGAACGGTCTGCGCCAACTCCTGGTCCCTGGGCAGATCGGCGCGCGACGGGTCGCGAAGTTCATGACCGACAAGCTCGCCAAGGCGGCTTCCGGTGCGTTCGAGACGGCGGTCCTGCCCGAGCTCCGCGACGAGCGGGCCGCCGGCGGCCGGGTCTTCGACGCCCTGCCCGGGGCGCGCGGCCACTTCGGCCTCCCCTTCTTCGAGCACGTGCTGCGGGGCCTGCGCACCGGGCTCCCCGACTACGTCCAGGCGGCGCTGCAGAACCCGGCCGCCCGCGTCTCGGCGGAGCTGGCCGAGCACGCCGACGGCCTGGTCGTTGTGTACCTATGACCAGCCGCAACGGCGCCGTGGGGTTCAGCGGCGCGTGACGGTGTAGCCGCTGTTCTCCAGGGCCTTCGTCCAGACGTCCCGGTTGAACCACTTCGTGATGTCCGGGACCGCCGCATTGAGGGTGTCCATGCGCGCCTGCCAGTCGTGGCCGGTGTCGCCGCGGAAGTCGCAGCCGCTGCAGCCGTCTTCGCCGTGCACGTGGCCGGCCATCCATGCGTTGACCGCGACGTTGAGGATGACCGAGTAGAGGTCGCCGCCGCTCTCCACGAGCGCGTCCGGTACGTCGGCGAGGATCATGGCGAGTTCGGGATTGTCCACGGGAGGAAACGGGCCCGCGCCGACGGAGAGGTCAGCGTGCTCTCGCTCCCGGGCGGCGGCGGCGATGGAGTCGGCGAGCGGGCCGGGGGCGATGTGGGCCAGCGCTTCGCGCTTCTTGATGCCCAGCCTCCTGGCGATGGCGGTGGCCTGCTGTTCGACGGCGTCCGCCACCCCATTGGGGCCCAGCGTGACGCCGCGGCGGGCCAGTTCGGAGAGCGTCCGTCCGAGGAGGGCCTGAAACTCCGCACGGTCGTGGTTCAAAGGTCTGCTCCGAGGTCTCGGCAGGCGTAGCTGGTGGCTACGGGATCCTATTGGTGGAAACGGCTGTTGGGGCGTGCAGTCCAAACGGTGCACGCCCCAACGGCTGTTCAGCGGACGATGTACAGGCGGCGGGCAGGAGTCTCGGGCTCGGGCGTCGCGGGGGTGGCCTTGCGCCCAGCCGCGAGATGGGCGCTGAGGGCGTTGCCAGCCTCGATGTAGTCGACGTGGGAGGGGTGGAGGTAGCGCTGGGTCGTGGTGATCTGCCCGTGCCCGGCGATCTTCTGCAGCACGTGCAGGCGCACGTTGGCGTCAGCGAGCCAGGTAAGACCGGTGTGGCGCAGGCCGTGGCGGCGCAGCCAGTGGAAGCCCAACTGCATTACGACTTCGTCCCAGTGGGTGGCGTCGCGGAGGATCGCGGTGGTGACGCGGCCACCGCGTGGCCCGGTGAACAGCCGGGCCATCGGGTCATCGCCCACGACGGTTAGCCTCCAACGCACGGTGTCGCGTATCTCTTCGATGAGCGGGACGGTGCGGCGGCGTTTTCCCTTGGTGCCCTTGTCGACGAGCCCGCCGGGGCTGGGGGTGGTCTGCCGGCAGAGGTCCCAGGTCCAGTCGAAGCGGTTGATGTCCTTGACGCGGACTCCGGAGACCTCGCCGATACGGGCGCCAGTGCAGGCAGCGAAGCGAACGATGTCGCCCCAGATCCGGTAGTTTCCGTGGGATCGGGCCACGAGGGCGTCGGCGAGGGCGTCGAGCGCGTCCCAGTCGGGCAGGGCGAGGCTGCGCGGGTTGTCCAGCTCGTCCTCGAACTGCTTGTAGAGGGACTGCCAGCCGGTCATCCGGCACGGATTGAAGTCGATCATGCCGTCGCGGCGGGCCTGCTCCATGACACGGACGAGGGGGGCGAGCGTGTTCTTGACGGAGGACTTGCCGACCTCGTCGGATATCCAGGCGTGGAGCGCCCGGTCGGTGATGCCGTTGGTCATCGAAACCACCGGGACGTGGCCCATAGTCGGGACTACCCGCAGCTTCCAACCGGCCCGGTAGGGGTCGAGGGTCTTCGACTCCAGACCACGCATGGCCAGGTCCCAGTTCGCGTCCCCGTAGTCCGCCAGAGTCACATTCGAGAGCGACGGGACGATTCCGCGCATGGCCGCCTTGCGCATGCGGTCGATCCAGTCCTTCGCCTCGTCCTCGGAGGCGACGGAGTTGGACAGCGACTTTCGCCCGCCCCCGTCGGGGTCCCACCATCGCACACGTGCGCGGTAGCGGAAGTCGGGGCGCCGATCCGGGCGGAACTCGATGTCGTCGGTCAGGTCGATCGCGATCGGGACGATGACGGGGGTGTCAGCCAAGTTATGCGGCCTCCGGTTCTGCGGGAGCTATGCGTTTGGAGTTGAGCCATGCCTGCGTGTCAGGGATGGAGTAGACGACTGTCCGGTTGGCGAGCCGCACGAAGGGCGGACCCTGCGGAGGCTCCGCGTTGCGCCAGCGGCGGAGGGTCGACGGGTCAACCTTGAGGAGCGGGGCAAGCTCCTCGGCGGTGTACCAGCCGCTGTGCAGCAGGTCGACGGCTGCCGGGTGAGCGGCGTCGCTCTCAGGTGCCACGGCGGCACCGCCAGCGGGCTGCTGAGCGTTCATACCGCACGTCCACTGGTGGAGACGGGAAGCGCGGAAGGTGCCGGGGGCACGGGTGATCGGAGCATGGTGGTGGTCCCCAGGGGCAGCAAAGGGTGGGCGTGGGAGGTCAGTTGCTAGCTGGCTGAGCGTCTGCCGGGTCGACGAAGTCGAGCGCAGCCGGCAGAGGGGCTGGCTGGAGGCCACCGGCACGCATCTGGTCCCGGGCGGCCTTCAGCCGGCTGCAGTCCTCGTGGGCCATACGGTCAAGTTCGTCGGCCTGTCGTGCCAGCTGCTCGTAGCGGGCTGAGCCGAGAGCCTGACGTGCCTGAACGCGGCGGCTGTGGGCTTCGCGGGTGGAGATCAGCGCGGTGCGCACATCGACGTCGTGCTCGCGGAAGACGGTGAGCGCAGCCCGGACCGAGCCGGGCGCGGGATCCTCGCCGATGTGGTCCTCGCCGGTGATCCATGCCGCGGCCTCCCAGACCGGAACGGTCACCTCGGGCAGGAGATCGATGTCGGTCTGGCGCTCCAGCGGAACGAGCAACGCCACAAACGGCAGATCAAGGGCGTGGGCGAGGACAAGGGCCTCCTCCAGCTTGAGCGAATCCCGCTGGCCCAGCTCGATCTTGGTGATGGTGTTCGCGGCGACCGGCACACCCCTGGCCGCGCACGCTGCCGAGAGGTCAGCGGTCGTCATGCCCAGTCGGGTTCGCTGTGCCTTGACCGTCGTGGCGATCCGCGCGGTGAGCGCGGCTGGCCACCGCTCCTTGGAATCTGTCATGAGGGAAGAATACATGAGATGCCTTCTGCATCTAGGGCAGATGTGATAGATGTTTCTCGCACAGAGAACATCGCATGGGATGGAAGTTGCCGTGAACGCAGTCCGGACTGCCCGACCGGGGAAGTTTTCAGCAGAAGCCCTCGCTGCCCTTCCGCCGGCGATCCCACTGTCTACCGCCAATGAGCTGCTCTCGATCGGCAGGACGGTCGGGTACCGCATGGCCCGTGAGGGGCGCTACCCGTGCACCGTGGTGGAGGTTGGCGGCAGCTACCGCGTGATCACCGCGGACCTCCTCCACTTTCTCCGTCCCCGGGACGCCCGGCAGGCGGCGTAGAGGCTGCTGACGGCGCTTACACCCCGGCCCGGCCGCGCGCCGCCTACGTTGGCAGGGTGAGCCAGCAGACAGAACCGACCTTGCACTGGGTACGCTCCTCTCCTTAGCCGGCATCAGGCCGGAAACGGTCTTCAACAACCGGTGCCAGGGGGACAACCGGCACGCCCGGCGACTTCGCCAGGACGGTCCGAGAGCGCAGGGGGAGCAGATGACCGACGGGATCCCGCCCACTGAGGTGCCCAACCCCCGGTCGGAGCCGGCCACAGGATCGGTGGAGCCGACCCTGGTGGCGTTTCCGCCTGTTCTCAACGGCCTGGACTACCTCGACAGCGTCGTCGGCTACCTCTCCGCCGACGAGGAACCCGACGACAATGACTCGCGCCCGACACCGCGCGACCTCAAGTACGCCGTCCTCCATCTCCAGGCCGGCACGGAAGTTCTCCTCAAGGCCCGCCTCCAGCAGGAACACTGGACGCTGGTGGTAAAGGACCCCGGCAGGGCTAGCCACCAGAAGTTCACCAGCGGAGACTTCCTTAGCTGTGGCACCGACGAGACCTTGGAACGCCTGCGGAACATCGTCGGCCTGGAGCTCAACGCACAGCAGATCGAAGCGGTCAGGAAACTGGGCAAGACACGCAACGCTCTCCAGCACTACGGGCTCACTCAGTCGGCGCACGCAGTTGAGGCGCAGGCCGCCACCGTGCTGGACTTCCTCCTTACCTTCATCAACGAACACCTCCGTCCGCATGTGGCCTCTGCCGAACAGACCCTGGTCGACGCAGCCATGGACGGCATCCGCCACCGCCTGCGTGCCATCACCCGGCTGATCGACACACGGATGGCCGGATTGCGGGAAACTCTGGACGCCTGCGCGGAGAGCACGGTCCTCTGCCCGGAGTGCAGCATGGCCGCCCTGGTCGCCGGTGCTCCAGTCTCGTGCCGGTTCTGTTACCGGCAGTGGCCGGACGGCGAGACGGCCGCAGCGGACTACGTCTGGGCCGCCATGGTCCGCAACGTCGCACAGGACACCCGCGACAACGAGACCCCGCCGGTCCACTGGTGTCCGGCCTGCTGCACCCCCTCCCTCGTAGAGGCCACCCGTCCCGCCCTGGACCCCGAGTACGCGGTCCACCTGTGTCTCGGCTGCGCTGGCATCTTCCACACCTTGGCCTACTGCCGCTGCGGGGGACTGCTGGACAACCGCTTCGACGACCCCGCCGATTTCTGCTCCGGCTGCGCCAAGCGACTGGCGAAACACTGAGTCGGAAGCTATCCGATCCCCGACACCATCCTGATGATCTTGGTGACAGATCGCGGGAGGGCTCCTGGGCGGGCTGGCTGCGCATGGGCGTGCACGACACGACGCATGGGTCCTGTACCGACCCACGTGCCTGCAGCCAGTGGTGCCCATCGCCCACAGGGGCGACTTCTTCGAGCCCCGGCGCTGACCGCCGGTCAGCAGGACACCGGGCCGGCCGGAGCCACGGCAGCCGGCCTACCGGACGGCGACCCACCAAGCGCCGAGGAAGCCCAGCAGGGTGATCGTGACCGTTCCCGCGACGTAGCCACCGCCGATGCCGTGCCGCCGGAACCGGAAGATGCTGATGACGAAGACCCCCGTCATGACCGCGACCGCCGCGCCGGCCGAGACCAGCAGAGCACCGAGTAGGTTCTCGAAGCGGGTACCTGCCCGCAGGATCACCGCGACGGCCAGCACCATCGTGCTCAGACCGGCGCCGAAGGCCAGCCCCAGCGCCGTGGTGCCGTCCTCGAACACGTCGTCGTGGTGGCGACCAGCCACCGGGGGCTCGCTCTCCATGCCTCGCCTCCTACCCAGCCCAGCTGCACCACCGCCTCGACACCAGGGCCGCACCCCATCGGGCCCTCGGGGCCGATGGCGGAAGAGGCCGGGGCCGGCACACGATGTGTGCCGGCCCCGGCCTCTTCATTGGTAGCGGGGACAGGATTTGAACCTGCGACCTCTGGGTTATGAGCCCAGCGAGCTACCGAGCTGCTCCACCCCGCGTCGGTGAACGCAACAGTACGGCACCGGCAGTGGTGCCGGGAAACGGATATCCACCGGACGGGCCAGCCCGGGTCGGCCGCTCGTCCGCCGCAGTGCGCTGGAGCAGGGCGAGCCGGCCCAGCCCCCTCGGCTGGGCGGATGCCGACGGGCCCCTGACGGGTAGGTCCGGGCGTGGCGAAAACCGCCCCAGCTCGGTGCCGTACTGGGTAGCGTCGCCCGCATGACCGAGACCTCAAGCACCGAGACACCCGTGCGCTGGCCGACGCTCGAACTCGTGGTCGCCTCCAAGGCCGTGGGTGCCAAGGCCACGCTGGAACGCGCCCACGCCCACGTGCGGGAGTACCTCACCGCCGCGACGCCGCTCAGCGCGCAACTCGTCAGAGACCTGCCGGGCGACGAGCTGAGCGCCGACCTGTGGGAGCGCACACGGCACTACGTGGTGACCGGTGTCGACGCAGGACTCGACCGTGGTGGTCTGGCGCCCGTGAGCCCGTGCCCGCAGACCGCCGACCAGGTGCAAGCGGTGAAGAACCTGCTCCACGCGGTCGCGGCACCAGTGCTCGATCCCGAGGAGATCAGGCCGGTCGCGCAGGCGTTCCGCTCCTGCGAGATCGAGGCGTACGAGGTGTGGGCCGAGGAGTGCCGCAAGCTGATCGCGAGCGCCGCGCGGTGGGCAGAGACCGGCCAAGGGCCTGGCGAACCCGCCCCTGGAGCAGATGCGTGAGGCAGCCGGTCCGGCTCAGCGGCGGGCACCTGCCGCTGAGCCGGACCGGGGCACTCAGCTGTAGGCCCAGGGGTTGGCGGTGTCGATCAAGTCGGTATCGAACACCACTGCGACACCGTGGTGGTCCGACGCACCAGCGGGCTCGGTGAGCAGCTGGTAGGAGACCAGGGCGGGCAGCAGCGGGCTGGAGACCACGATCCAGTCGATGCCGGCCGCGTTCTCCTCGGCGATGAGCCGACGGTAGAGCCGGCCGACCGAGCGCCTCTCAGCTCGTCAGGGGGGCGAACTCCGTCAACGGGTCGGTCACGGCCTCGCGCCAGCGCCCGCGGTGGCCGCCTGCGCGCAAGCGGAAGTACACGGTCTCCCGCCGCTCGTCGCAGGTGGTCCCGAAGTGCCCTCCGATGTTGTGCGCCAGGAGATAGTGCACGAGGATCAGGCTTCCGGCTGCTCCGGTGACCTGTGACGGCTCGCCCAGCTCGACCGGGGGGTAAGGCATCGCGGTGGCCAGCGCGTCGGCGCCGTTCTCACGCAGCCACGCCCCGGTTCGCAGGTGGGTGCCCGGCCACACCCACAGGTTTCCCCGGTCTCGGTCGCGCTGGTCGGTCAGGAGCAGGCCGGCGAGCACGGTGAACGTTCCCGGGCGACCGTCATCCTCGGTGGGGGTGAGACCGTCGATGTGTGGGGCGCCGGGGTGGTGCGGGTGCGGGGGCAAAGTGACCGCCAGTGTGCGACCTCCGGTTCCGGCAGAGAAAGTCCTGCCCGCAGGAGGGGCTCAACCACCTCGGCGACGGCACTGGCGCAGTACAGGTTGCGCAGCTCGGGGTCCTGGGCGAGCGCGGGCCACAGGAAGTACGGTCCGGTCCGACCGTCCTCGGGCGGCTGCAAGTCGAGGTGCCGACCGACGAGCGCCCGCCAGTCGGCTACCTGGACCGGGGTGAGGACATCGGGCACCACGGTGTACCCGTGGACGCGAAACTCGTTGATGTGCTGGGGAGTTACTGTCTCCATCCGCTGATGGAAGCGCGGCGCAGTCGATGCCGACAACCGAATTATCGGAGGCCGGCACCGGACAGTGGCCCCGTGTTCGAACCCCGGCGGTGCCAACCTGCGCGACGAGGTCACGCGGCCGGATTGCCTATAACTCGCCACCGTCGCGGTCGGATGCCACCAGCAGCTCCGTACCGCGCCTGGGTCTCGTGCTGCGCAGCCGGGTCGGGGCCGCTCTCCAGGGCGGCCAGGCCCCGGCGTCGAGGTGCGTCCGGCAGCCGACCCCGGCCGCCTCGCCCCCCGACCCGATCGCGCCGTGAACGACGGTTGGGCTGGGTTGAGTTCGAGCGTCAGATCACCGGTGGGTCCAACTCCGGGAGGGCAGTCCCGGTGTGCTTGAGAAGGTGCTCGCTGACGCACTCGGCACTCTTCGCGGCCAGGCGCTGGACCAGATCCAGCCCGTCCGTCGCCTTCTTCTTCCGGACTCCGCCCGCCGGCGACCGCCGGTGGGCGATGGAGCCGCGGAGGGCGACGAAGTCATCCAAGAGCTTGCTCGTGCGCTCCTGGTTGTTCTTGTGCCATACCCAAGAGGCCGTGATGTCGGCGATCCCGACGTACTTGTTGAAGAAGCCCTTGACCTGGGCGGGCTTCGGGGTGTTCAACGAGCGGTCGTCGTCGCTCGAGATCAACGTCGCGCGATCCCTAAGCGCGGTCCGCCAACCTTCATCGGCCAAGTTCCAGATCGCCAGCTCATGCTTGTCCGCGAGCAGACTGGCCTTCAAGGTCTTCTTGACCTCGTCGGGGAGCGCCAGGCCGTTCGGCGAGTGATCGGCCAAGTGCTGGAGAGCTTCCACCACGAGGTCCTCGCAGAACGCCTCCCACGAGGCACAGGTCAGCACCACCGCAGAGCGGCTGACGACCTGGATGTCCGGCCGACGGTAGCCCCTGCCGATCCCGGTTTCCTTCTCGTGGAACTCGACCAATCGTTCGATGTCGGGCACTGCATCGTCGAGGAGGCTCCGGTGGGCCTGCCCATACGCTTGCACGATCCGCTTCTCCTCGCCCAATCCCGAAGGCCACCTGACCCTCCCGAGCTAAGGAGCCTACTGGTTCAACCCTCACAGCCCTGTGGGAAGTTGGAACCAGTCGGTTTCCCCTGGCCCCGGCGCAGGGCTGCCGATTCGGGCAGAGCTGCGGCAGCCGTTGCACGTGGCCAGGCATAGTGAGGGCAGGGCTGCAGAGAAGGGGACGCAAGTGGTCAAGAAGAAGAGGCTGTGGTGGAGGGCCGGTGCGCTGGCGGCGGCAGGATCGGCCGGCTGGTCGGACTCGCTGTGGCGGGGGGCCGAATTGGTCGAACCCCGTTGGGATGACGATGAGGGTCCGTCTGACTCTTACGCCCTCCACGGGCTGCAGGCGCTGGCGCTGCTCCTGCTGGCCGCTGCCGACGAGCACGCCGGCCGGGTGAGTGATGTGCCCGAGACGGAGATCCGGGCCACGGTCGGCGACCCGGTGCGCGCCGCCGCGGTGGTCGAGGCGTTCGTCGCCGGCCACAGTGGTGCCCCCGGGTACGAGTGGCTGGCGCCACTGGCCGAGCCGCTGCTGCGCGAGCACATCCCGCTGCCCGACATGTTCGAGGTACCGGCCGCGCTGACCGACCGGCGCGGAACTCCGCTCCAGTGGGGCCTGGAGTGGCTGGCCTGGGCGCTGGACGACACGGGCGCGCAGGTGCCAGCCCGGCAGTGACCGCGATCCGCGCGGGTGGCGGGGAGACTGCTGCCCCGCCGGCCGGGCCGGGGGCCTGCGACCACGGTGGCCTTCCGGACGCGGGCGGTGCCGCTCGCGTCCGGAAGGTGCGTGCGCGGGCTCAGCCGGCGGGCGTTACGCCCGGCGCGAGGTCGAGGTGGGCGAGGGCCTTGTCGTCGCTCTGCTTGTAGCGGGCCCAAGCCCGGGCCTCGGCGTCCTGTTCCTCGGCCCGGTGGACGGCGTCGACCACGGCCTGCGGCCCGTCGGCGCGGCAGGCGGCGGCCAGCTCCGTCCACGAGTACAGGCCGTAGCCGTCGACCGCGCTGGACACCCCGTCGGTGGCGGCGAGGATCTGGGCGATCTCGGCTCGCGGCCAGGTGGCCGTGACCGCCTGGCGGCCGGCCTCCGGGACGGCCTCGGCCACCCAGTAGCCGCCCGGCCGGTTGATCCATCCCATCTGGGCGTCGCGCAGCTCGACCAGCAGCTGGTGGTGTCGGGTGTCGAAGCCGCTGCCTGCGGCCAGGCGCCGCCGGTACTCAGTGGCCTGCGGCCGGGTCTCCACCAGCTCGGCCAGACGGGTGTCCGTGAGCGTTCGCGCGGTACCGTCGTGGCCGATCATCACGACGGGACTGTCGCCCAGCACGGCCGCCTCCACCACGGTGTCGCCCAGGCGCACGACGGACACCGTCGCGGCGGGCGAGGCTCCCGGTGTCAGCGCGTACTCGCGGGTGATCGCCGAGATCGCGTCGTGCAGGACCTCGGTCAGCTCGGCCCCCGAGCCGGCGGCGAGGCGGTCGACGATCAGCTTGCCGAGGGTGTCCGCGTACCAGCCGCCGCGAGGGCGGTCGTCGGAGAGCGTGGAGACTCCGTCGAGGACCACGAAGGCGTCGTCGGAGGGCGTGGCCAGGATGCGGTCCTCGCTGGGGCGGTCGTCGCGGCCGGGCCGCTCGCCGGTACGGAGAGACGGGGCAGGGGTGGGTGGCACAGGAAGTTGTCCTTCGCGGGCTGGAGGGATGGGGCGGTCAGGTGTTCTGCAGGGCGGTGGTGATGATGGCGCGGGCGTCGTCGAAGTACACGGCGGACTGCTTGAGCCGGTCGAAGGCTCGCCGGAAGATCGGGACGCGGTCGTCGGTGATCGTCTCGCCACCGCGGTAGCCCTCGACCTCGACCCGGGCGCCGTCGAAGATCCCGAAGCCGTCACCCGGGTACACGAGGAGCCGGGCGCGGGCGGGGACGATGCCGAGAGTGAGGCCGGGCAGGGACATCGCCTCCAGGAGGTGGGTGAGCTGGGGTCGCATCACGGCCGGGCCCCCGATGCCGGTGAGCAGGGCCTGCTCGCCCAGCAGGACGTGGTAGGTACGTCCGCCCTGCCCGAGGTACTGGGCGCGCGCGACGCGCTCGGCGGCTCCGGCGTCGATGTCGCGGGGGATGTCGTGCAGGTCGGCGACCAGCCGCAGGACCTCCCTGGCGTATGCGTGGGTCTGCAGGTTGCCCCAGACGAGGTCGGGGCTGAACCCGTGATAGTGCGTGGTCTCTTCGACGAGCCGGCGGAACTCGGCCTGGATCGGGCCGGCGCCCTGCCGCAGCAGGCCCTGCCAGTCGGGAGCGGACACGGGAACCGCGTGGGTGGGGGGCAGGTCGGGGCTGCTGGCTGCGGACATGGTGCCTCCGTAAGTCGGTAGGTGGCCGGGGTTCCGGCAGAGGGACGGGGCTGGGACGACTGCGGCGGTGCGGGTACGGGCCGGTCGAGGGCGTGGGCTTCGGCCGGTGGCCATGGGAGATGGTGCCCAGGAGGCGGTATTCCCATGGCCGGCCGTGTCCGTCGGCTCAACGGCGGGGCGTGGCTCCAGCGGTTGGAGCGACTGCCGCGAGGTCGAGGTCGGTGGTGACAGGCAGGTGGTCGCTGGCCCGCTCGGCCGCCGACAGCGTGCTGGTGGTCATGTGCTCGGCGATCACCGCGAACGCCTTCTCGGAGATCGAGCCGTGGCCTTCGGTGACATGCCGGTGGACGACGTCGGCGAGCTTGGCGCCGAGGGGCCCGCCGTGGGTGGTGTGCGCCCGGACGGCGGGGGCCAGGTCGCTGGTGACGCGCAGGGTGTCGATGCGGCGCGGCCCGAAGCTCTCGGCGTGCCTGCCGTCGGTCAGCCAGTGGCCGGTGGTGGGCAGCCACGGCACGTCGGCCACGGCTGCGGTGTCCACGAGGCCGCCCGGCTGCTGGAGCAGGAGGGTGGTCGCGGACCGGTCGGAGACCGCCGGGGCGGCCGGGTTGTCCGGGTCGAAGCGGGCCTGGTAGCGGACCTTGCGGTGGGTCTGCCCCGGCAGGGTGTCAGGGTCGAAGTAGGCGCCCGTCGGTCGGCGGTCGGAGCTGATCGAGTTCCAGTCGGCTCCGATCCCGCCGGGGAGCCCGTCCTGGAACGCGGACAGGACCCGGTACGCCTCGCTCAGCCGCTGCGGTGGCCGGAACGGGTCCGCGTGGTACGAGCCGAGCCTGACGCGCCGTCCGGTTCCGGTGTCGAAGACGACGGTGGTCATGGCATGCCAGAAGTCGACCCCGCCGCCGCAGGTCCAGAGGCTGCCGGGCACCGCTTCGAGGCCGGGCCGCCAGAGCAGGCCGAGGTGGAACCTGTGGTTGCTGCTGCCCAGCGCGGGCTCGGGGGCCGTGCCGGGGGCCCGGGTGGCCTCGCAGGACATGCCGCTGTCGTCGGCGAGACGGCGCAGGACCGTGGCGGCTTCGGCCGGATCCCGGCCGATGATCTCCTGGACGGCGAGGACATCCGCGCCGAGGCCGCGTATCACCTGTACGAGCAGGTCGTAGCGCTCCCGTTCCTCGCGCGAGGTCAACTGCCCGAGGTTGAACAGGTTGTAGGTACCGAAACGCATGAAACCTCCGTGACAGTAGAGCAGTTGGATGTGATCGGCGGGACTCGGCCGTCCTTCGCCGTTGGTGTGAGGCGGCAGGCGAGCGTCTTCCGCCCGGGTCGGGCGAGAGGGCAGGGGCCGTGGGTGTCAGGTGGCGGCGGGGACCAGGTGGAGGATGCCGGTGGCGCCGTCCGCGTTCAGCGCGGGGAGGCGGAGTCGGGGTCGCGGAGCTTCTGTGCGGGGATGGAGCCCTGCGGGAGTCCGAGGTCGTCCTGCCCGGCCTCGGGCGCGTACTGGGCCGCCTGCAACAGATAGTTCGCCCGGTACCGCGTGGGCGGATCGCAGGCCATGAGCTCTGAGTGGCTGCCCTGTTCAACGACGCGGCCCTCGTGGAGGACGTAGATCAGATCGGCGGTGGCCGTCGCCGCGAGCCGGTGGGTCACCAGGATTACGGTGAGGCCGAGGTCGGCCAGCTCGCGCAGCTTGTCGAAGGCCCGCACCTCACTGGCCGGGTCGAGGGCGGAGGTCGGCTCGTCCGCGATCACCAGGAACGGGCGCCGCCCGTCCGGGCCGACGGTGGTGGCGCGCAGGTGGGTCCGGGCGGTGCCGATGCCCTGCCACTGCCCGCCGGAGAAGTCCACGCCGCCCTCGAAGCCCTTCCCTGCGAGGGTGTCCCAGCCCTTCTCCTGGCGGTCGATGAGCTTCTGGAGTCCGGCGAACTCGGCAGCGGCGGAGAGGACTTCGGCGTCGTCGTGGTGTTCGGGGCGGCTGGTGGTGACGACCGCCCGCAGGGTGAGCGGCCAGCGGAAGAAGTCCTGCGGGAGCAGAACGGTGGAGGCGAACTGCTGGTCCCGGTCCGCGCCGGGCCCGGTGTTAACGCCGTCCCACCGGATGGTGCCGCTGTCGGGCAGGTAGAGGCCGGCCAGCAGCTTGGCCAGGGTGGTCTTGCCCGCACCGTTGTCTCCGACGAACGCCACGATCTTCCCCGTCGGGATGGTCAGGGTGGCCTTGTCCAGGGAGGGGGTGGTGCGGCCGGCGTAGGTGAAGGTGACGTCCTCGACCACGATCTCGGCGGGCCGCTCGGGCAGGTCGTGGCCTCCCGTCGGGATGGCGAGGGTGGCAGCCTCGGTGTCGAGGGTCTGCAGGTCGCCGACGTACAGGGCCTCCTCGAACAACTGGTTGACGCTGTTCAGCAGGCCGCCGATGTTGGCGGCACCGGTGCGCACCGCGACGACGACGGTGCCGGCCGCAGCGAGGGTGAGGTGGCCGGTGGCCACCATCCAGCCGAGGACGGCGAAGGTGGCGACGGAGGCGAGCCCGGAGGCGGTGGAGGCGGCGAGGCCGGTGCGGATGGAGGCGGCGGCGAGGCGGGCCTGCTCGGCCTCGGAGGCCAGGGCCATCTGGCGGAAGTGCCGCAGCAGGAAGCCGCCGACGGCGTGCACGCGGATCTCGGCCGCGGTGTAGGTCTGGGTGAGGAGTTGGGCGATCAGCGCGGAGGCGCGCAGGTGCTGCAGCCAGGCCATGACCGAGCGGCGGCGGCGCCGGGCGGTGATCACCGAGCCCCAGGCCCTTGGGAGTGCGATGAGCACGAGCAGGGGCAGCAGCAGGGGCGAGAGGGTGAGCAGGACGCCGCCGGTGGCGACCATGGACAGGGCGGTGCTGAGGATCCGCACCGACTCGCTGATCATCCTGCCCACCGAGTTGATCCCGAAGCGGGCCGACTCCAGCAGGCGGTTGAAGTCGGCGTCCTCCAGCGCGGCCAGCTCCACCCGGGAGGCGCGCTCCAGCAGGGTGAGGGTGACGGTGCGTTCGATCCTGGGCGTCATCCGCTCCTCCGCCCAGGCGGAGAGGGAGGCCAGCAACGCTCCGGCGCCGGTGGCGGCGCCGGCCGCCAGCAGGGCGGGCAGCAGGGCGCGCAGGGTCTGCCCGGTGTCGCCAGAAGCGCCGAACAGGGTGGCCAGGGCTGCGCTGACGGCGACCAGCGCGACGCCCGCGGCGACCGCGCGGCCGATCTCGGAGGCGACCACCACGGTGAGGGCGGGGCGGTCCGCGCGGGCGGCGAGCCGCCAGGACAGGCGGAGCATCCCGGGGACCTGGCGGGCGACCGCGATGATGCCGCTCTGGGCTCCGGCGGCTTCGTGGCGGGCCCAGCCCTGGTCGTAGCGCATCCGGCCGCCGAACAGCAGCTTCTCGGACGGCGAGGGCTCGTCGAGGAACTCGGCCCCCTCGATACGGGTGCCCTTCACGCCGCACCGCCGTCCAGCGGCTGGCGCAGCGTCAGGTAGTGGGCGGCCGGGGTGAAGCCGAGCTTCTCGTAGAGCGGCAGGCCGGCGGCGGTGGCGTTCAGTTCGACCGAGGCGCACCCGGCCTCCTGGAGGGCGGTGATCAGGGCGCGGGTGACGGCCTCGCCGTGGCCTTGGCGGCGGTGGGCGGGGTCGGTGATCACGGAGTGGACGCGACCCCACAGGCCGCCGGTGTAGATGGGTCCGTCGTAGGCACGGTAGAGCAAGCCGATCGCGCACGCCGCGAGAGCGCCGTCCCCGGCCTCGCTGACGAAGGCGAACAGGCCGGGGTCGGTGCCGAGCCGCTCGCGCATCTCGGCGGGGAAGGTGATGTGCCACGGCTCAGGCGTGTCGAGGCCGGAGTGGAGTTGGGCGCGCAGTCGCAGGAGTTCCTCCGCGTCGCCGGGACGGGCGGGACGGGTGGGACGGGCGTTCGGGGGTGTCAAGAAGGGTGCCTTTCGTCAGCGGGTCAGGGCCAGGCACAGCAGGTCACCGAGCGGGTACTCGGCGGTGCTCTGCCAGGGGAAGGAGCGCAGGAGGTCGAGGTCGGCGGTGCGCAGGGCGATCGAGCGGCGGTCGGGGGCCTGCTGGTCGTCGACGGGGGTGGTGATGTGCAGGGTGCCGCCGTCGGCCAGGAGGTGGCGGGCGCAGGCGGTGAAGGGGAAGAGGTCGATGAAGGGGAGGAAGAGGCGGCAGGTGATCAGGTCGAAGCCGCCGGCGGGCAGCGCGTCGAGGCCCCCGTGTTCGATGTCCGTGAGCCGGAAGGTGAGGTTCGGGTGGTGGCCGTGGCGGTCCTCGGCGGCGGCCAGGGCGGCGGCGGAGAAGTCGACGGCGGTGACGGTGAATCCGGCGTCCGCGAGTGCCGCGGCGAGCGCGCCGGTGCCGCAGCCGATGTCGAGCACCCGCCGACCCGCTCCGGTGTGGGCGAGCAGGAGCTTGACCTCCTCGTCGGCGACGGGGACGAAGTCCCGCCCTTGCGCGTAGTGCGCGCTCCACCGCGCGGCCTCGGCGGGCTCGCCCTGCTGAGGCGGGCGGGTACCGGTCACGGCCGGGCCCCGATGAGGGCGCGGGGGTCGACCTCGGTGTCCCAGCCGTGGGTGGAGAAGCCGGTGGAGCCGTTCAGGTGGGCGAGGAGGGCGGTGTGGGTGGTGGGGAACATCGGCATCGGCAACGCGGCCGGGTCGGCGGGCATCCAGGTGACCGCGAGGTGCTTGTCCGGTTCGGTGTTGGTGAGCTCGCCGCGGAACCTGCTGGTCGCGAAGACGTGGAGCAGGAACCCGCCCTGGCCGTCCCAGCCCTGCTTCACCTGGACGGTGTGCACCAGGCGCAGGTCGTCCGGGTCCACCAGCAGGCCGGTCTCCTCGCGGAGCTCGCGGGCGGCGGCCAGGTCGATGCGCTCGCCGACCTCGACCTTGCCGCCTGGGATGGTCCACGCCGGTTCCTTCGACCAGCTGTCGTTCGCGTAGTGGATGGCGGCGATCCGCCTGGCGCTCTCGTCGTGGACGATCACGCAGACGGCCTGACGCAGGTTCAGCACAGCAGTACTCCAACGCTCGTGGTGCGGACGGGGTTCGGGATGGCCGCCCCGGTACCGGGGCGGCCGGTGTGCGGTTCAGGTCGGCAGGTACCAGGAGAGGCCGGGCCCGGCGTCGACGTGCTGCCGGCCTTCGGGGACGGTGAGGTGGAACTCGCTCGGAGACCCGGCTGCGGTCCACCGGGTGTGGACGGCCTCGGCTTCGGCCCACAGATCGCGCGGGCCCCAGACCTCGCAGCGCGAGCCGTCCGGGGCGATGTGCGCGCGGGAGCCGTCGCCGGGGTGGACGAGTTGGACCGTGCCGTCGTCCGTATCGGCGGGTGGCCAGTGGCGTCGGGTTCCGGGCAGCAGGTGGGCCACGGCCGCCCAGAAGCCGCGCGCGCGGAAGTCGGGCGGGGCGAGCACTGAACTCCGCAGCCGCGCGGGCCCGCTGGCGTGATCGGGCACGGGCAGCCAGGGAACGTCTCGGGCGAGGACGTGCCCCCACCGGTCGGCGACCAGGCGCCCGGCGAGCCGGCCCCGTTCGTCGCGGCCGACGATGGCGCGGGTGTGCCAGCCGGGGGCGGCGGTGGAGATGGTGCAGGTGAGCACACCTCGCGGGGCGAGCCGGTGCAGCCACGACGGTGGGAGGGCCGAGAGGGCGAAGGAGGCGGCGATGCGGTCCCACGGTCCCTCGGGCAGGCCGCGCAATCCATCGCGGGCGACGATCCGCACGTCTGCTCCCACCTTGGCGATCCGCACGGCCGCGTGCCGCGCCAGTGCCGGGTCCACTTCCACGCCGGTCACCTGGCGGCCGGTCAGCCGGGCCGCCGCCGCGCTCAGCACGCCGGTGCAGGCGCCGACCTCCACCAGGCGGAGCCCCGGCTCCAGCCGCAGGTCCTGCAGCGTGATCGCGAGCAGTCCGGCTCCCGAGCTCTGAGCGGTCGGGCGGCCGTGGTGCCCGATGCCGGGCTTCGCCACCGTCGCGTCCAGGGAGCCGAGTTGGACGACCACTTGGTCCATCGACCAGACAACCTTGCGCCAGGTGGCCGGATCGTGTCCGGTGCTGACGGCCTGCCAGCGGGTGGCGGGCCGCTCCTGGTGAGCCGGGGTGAAGACCGCGGGCATCAGCTCCTCGCGCGGGACGGCGCCGAGTGAGGCGATCACCCGCTGCTCGTGCACTCCGTCCTGGAGGGCCAGCAGCCGCAGGAACTCGCGGCGGGCCGAGTCGGTGCCCTGCTCGCCCGCGGGCTCGCTCGCCTTGGGGGCTGCCGGGCGGGCGGCGTGCTCGGGCTGGACGGGCCGGGTCACGCGGGGAACCCGTGGACGGACAGCGGCACGCCTGCCTGGATCGCGGCCAGGGCGGAGCGGGTGTAGCCGACGGTCGGCTCGGGCAGCGCGTCCAGCGGCCACCAGTCCAACGCGCTGCACTTCTCGGGTTCCATGTTGGTGACCTGTCCGGTGTAGGCGAGCGGGGCGAAGAACAACTGGAGCCGGCCCGCCCCGTCGTCGGCGTCCAGGTGGTGAAGGGCGTGGACCAGGAGCAGGTCCTCCTCGCGGATCGTGATGCCGAGCTCCTCCTTCGCCTCGCGGGCCATGCCGCGCAGGACAGACTCGCCCGCTTCGAGGTGTCCGGCCGGGGTGTGCCAGTGGTCCTCGGCGAAGGTGGTGGCCGTGCGCCGGCCGAGGAGCACCCGGCCGTCCTCGACCAGGGCCAGGTGGACGCCGATCACCTGGGTGTGCGGCATGAGCTTCTCCTTCGGGGTGCGGGTCAACGCCGAGGCAGCGCAGGGAGGTTCAGGGCACGGCGGATCACTCCCGGGTCGTGCCGGGAGTGGGGTACTGGGTGGCTGGGGGTCCCACCGTAGGCCGTCGGCGGGGGCCTTGTCGGCGTGTCGCCGAACATGCCACCCGATCCGGTGATGACCTCAACACGCCTATATTTCACGGCAGTTGAGTCTCCTCGCGCATTGTTCCAGACGGGTGTGACACGGCCTGTCGGGCCGGGGGCCGAAGGGCCTGCGGAGGCTGAGCGGGCCACGTGGGAGGTGATCTGTGACAGCGATGTCGGGACAGTTGCCACCGAAGTTGGGAAGCGCACCGGTTCGTGACAGCGACAGGGGATGTCGCGGGTGAGCGCCGCTCCGCTCTCCCGTGCTCGGCATCGCGCAAGTACAGCCGGGTGCGGCGAGCGGCCGCACCCGCGGCGTCCTCTCCGAACTCCCCGGGCGCGGCCCGCTTGCCCGATGTAGCGTCAGTGGCAGTCGCCAGCGCCTGGAGCGCCGGCAGGAGCCGGTCCCAGAGGCCGGAGTCAGGAGTACTGCCATGCCTGTTTCGTCGAGGCCGGATCCGCGCCCGGTGGTGTACGCGGTCCGGGACCGGGACAACCGCATCGTCTACATCGGCCGCGGCCGGAGCGAGGACCGCCCGCAGAGTCACGCAGCCGACACTCACAACGCCGGGCTCGCCGCCATCCTGGACACCCCCGGCTACACGATCGACGTCGCCGAGATGCCCGACCACGCCACCGCCGCCGTGGTGGAGAGCATGCTGATCGACGTCCTGTCCACCGGGGCGAAGGCGAAGCTCGTCAACGCCCGCCGGGAGAAGTGGCGCTTCACCCCGCTCGGTACCCCTCCCGAGTACGCCGACCGCCTCGCCCTGGAGCCGCTGACCGTCGCCGACCTCGGACGGAGCCTGGGCGGAGTTCTGATCGTGTTTCACAGCTCCAAGCCGTACCGGGACCTGGACCGGCCGCAGGCCGACGCCGGCGGAACCGACCCGGCCGTGCTGGCCGAGAACACCGTCCGCTGGTGGCAGCTCGGCCCCTGGGCCCGGCAGTGGGCCGCCAACCCGCGGACCGCGCCTCGCGCCGTGGTCGCGGTCAAGGGCCCCACCGCCCGCCGCTACATCCGCGCTGCCATCGCCGCCGACCCCGCCGGCTGGCCCACCGCCACCCGCGACGGCGCGTTCTACCAGATCCCCGCCATCCGCGGCGGCGACGTGTGGACCCACGGCGACCTCGACCACGCTCAACTGCGCGGTCGGCTCGTCCACGACGTCCGGTTCAGCAACCGCGCCCAGGACCTGGTCATCTGGGTCGACCCCACCGGTACCGAGCACCGCCAGCCCTGATCCGCCACAGCACCGGTTGGTTGCCAGCCACGGCGCCGTGGCTGGCAACCAACCCCCGTCGGCTGCGGCCGCCGGGGAGGCCGCAGCCGCTTGGGCCAACGTCCACCCGCGGATTCCGCCCGTGTCCGGCCAGCGGGCGGTCGGCCCCGCCGCAGTGGGGTTCACCGGTCCTCCGGGGAGCTGACCAGGGTCAGACCGTGGCGGTCGGAGCCGGGCAGCAGGATGCCGGGGGCCGCACGGGTCTGCCCGAGCGCGCGGTCGAGGCCGGAGATCGCCTCTCGCAGGCGGTCGGCGTCGTGGGCAGCGCCGAGGGCCTGGTACTGGGAGGCGCCTGAGGTGTACCAGTCGTGTGCGGCGTCGGCCAGGCGCATCCGCGCGAAGGTGTCGCCGAGGAGTTCGGCGGTGCGGGCCTGCCAGTGCTGGTGCCCGGCGAACGCGAACTCCTCCAACGCCCGCAGGAGGGCCGCGGTGGCGAGGTCGTGGGAGCCGGCGAGGGAGTGGGCCTCGCCGAGGTGGGCGAGGGCGGTGGCGGCAGCCAGCGGATCGGCGACCGGCAGGGCCTGCAGGACCGCGCGGGCACGGGTGAGAAGCTCGACGCCCTCTCCCGGGCGGCCCAGGCGGGTGTTGTTGGAGCCGAGCAGGGTGAGGGACACGGCGATGCTGTGAGGGTCGTCGAGGTCGCGGTACAGGCTGATGGCCTGGTCGATGAACGGCTGGGCCAGGTCGTAGCGCCCTTCGGCGTGGAAGCGCTCGACCAGGGCGAGGCGGACGTCGGCGAACGCGCGCAGGTCGTTGTCGGCGACGGTGCCCTTGAGGACTTCCTGGACCTGCTCGTCGGCCTCCTCGTGGCGGCCGGCGGCGGACAGCCCTCGGGCGAGCGCGGTGGCCACGGCCCGCCGGGCGGCCAGGCTGCCCCAGAGCCGGGCGGCTCGCAGTGCCATGTGGTGGGTGGTGATCCACAGCTCGATGGGCCGCCGGTACTCGAACAGCGGCCACAGGTCGTGCACCAGGACGGTCAGGCGCTGGTACTCGCCGAACCTCTGGGCGGCGTCCAGCGCGTACGGCAAGGAGGGCTGGACGCCGTCCAGCCACTGGAGCGCCGAGAGCCGGCTGCGGAGGCGGACGGTGGTGGCGAGCTCGGCGCCGAGGGCGTGGGGCAGTGGCCGGTGGTAGGGGGTGAGGCGGCGGCCGGCTTCCTGGGCGGTGGCCACCAGGTGGTCCAGGTAGCGCACCGCCACCCGGTGGGCGGCCTCCTCCTCGCTGCCGGCACGGGCGGGCGGCTGGTCCCGCACGACGCGGCGCACCCGGTAGAGGTCGCCGCGTACCGGGGCACGGCCTTCGGAGGCCAGCAGTTGGTGCCGGGCGAGTTCGGCCAGCTGCTGGCGGGCGGCGGCGGGGGTGGCCTGGGTGACGGCGGCGGCGCCGTGGGCGTCGATCTCGGCGGCCGGTATCAGGGCCACCGCGCGGTGCACGGCGGCGAGGTCGTCGGGCAGCGCCTCGGGGGTGAAGGCGGTGTCGGTCACGGGGCAGGGGTCCGATCGGTCGGCGGGCGGGGCGGGGTGTCGGGTCACCGCGTCAGCTCCCACGCGAGGGCGGTGGTGTCGGCGCACAGCCAGGACGCGGTGCAGATGCCGAGCAGGGCGGGCAGGCGGGCGCGGCGGCGCCGGTGCAGCAACAGGACGGCGGCGGCGAGCACCAGGTACGACAGGTGCTGCTGGCCGAGCAGCGCGAGGGCGACCCAGGCGGTCACGGCCGTGAGGTAGGCCCAGGCGGCTGCTCCCTCGCGCCGGCCGAGCCACGCGGCGAGGGCGGCCAGCAGCAGCGCCTGGATGAGCAGGGTCCATGCCCGCTGGGCGCCGAGGCTGCCGGTCGCCGCGGCGAGTGCCCGCGCTCCCTCGACGGTGCCGTGGCGGACGGCAGCCGCCATCAGCGCGGCAGCCAGGGCGAAGACCAGCGGGCGCCACCACCAGCCCGAGCGTGCCCAGTTGAGAAGCCAGGCGCTCACTCCGCGGCCTCCGTCCCGGGCCGGCGTGCACCGCGTGGGGCGGCGGGTGAGCTCCAGTTCCACGGGTAGGGGCCTGGCCGGCGGACGCTGGCGATGCGCCGCCGCGCCTCCGGCAGCCACACCGCGTTGCGCACCGCCTCCTCCAGCGCGACCACCACCCCGAACAGCGCCCGCACCTGGATCATCAGCGCGTAGGGCCTGCCGCCGTCGACGGCGGTCACGTCCACGCCGTAGGTGCGGGCGAAGGCGGCGTACAGGGCCGGGTCCTGGCCGAACAGGTCCCGGCCGCCGGCCTTGAAGGCGAGGTCGTACCAGAGGACGCCGCGCCGGGTGAACTCGAAGTCCAGGACGGCGGGGCCGAGCGGGGTCGACAGGGTGTTCAGCAGGTGGAGGTCGCCGTGGACGATCACCTCCGGGCCCGCCCACTCGGCGGCCTGCCACAGCGCGTCGAAGGCCATGGTCCGCTCCCCCAGCCACGCCCGGTCGGCGTCTGTCAGCACGGTGCCGGGGAGGGCGGCGATCCGGGCGAGGAGCCCGTGGGCGGGGTCGAGCGGCGGCAGGACGAGGTGGTCGGCGACCGGCAGGGCGTGCAGGCGGGCGGCGAGCTGGGCCAGTTCGACGACGGTGCACGGTCCCCCGTTGCCTAGGTCCTCCAGGACGGTGACGGGGCGGCCGGCCACCAGGACCGGACGGCCGCCGTGCAGCGGACGGGCCGTCAGCACGTCGTGCTCCAGCAGCCAGAAGGCGATGCGGGCCTGGCGGGCCACTTCTTCCAGGCCGGTGCCCGCCCGGTGCACCTTGGCGATCACGGGCGCACCGGGGCCGAGCGCGTTCGGCAGGCGCACGACCCAGTTGCCCGCGTGCTGCAGGACGGTGTGGCCGGCCAGGTCGTAGCCGAGCCGGTCGGCGGCCTCGGCCAGCGCACAGGCCGCGGGCTGGTCGACGGCGGCGATGGCCGCCGCGGGAGCGAGAGCGGATCTACGCGGCATCGGAGTTCTCCTCGGCGGCTCGGGTCTTGGCGAACTTCCCTCGGCTGTCCCGGCGGCGGGGACCGGTGCCCGGGCGGGCAGGGCCGACCTGGTGCCCGGTGATCAGCGCGGCCGGGTCGATCAGGCCGTCGGCGGCGGCGCGGGCCACGCTCTGGCAGCGTGTGCGGGTGCCGAGGTCGGCCATGAGCTCCCGACCGCTGGTGCGGGCCGCGCCGAGGGTCAGGTGGAGCTCGGTGGCGATCTGCTCGTACGTCAGGCCCCGGGCCAGGCCGGAGAGGACGGCACGCTGCCGCTGCGTCAGCTGGGGCTGGATCCCGTCGCGGCTTCGGATCAAGTCCATGTCGCGGGAGGTCAGCACGCCGTGGGCCAGGCCGATAGTCACGGCGTGGCCGCGGTCGCCGGCCCGCAGCACCTGCCGCAGGGCCTTCTCCTGGGTCTGGACGGTGGACAGGGCGACGCGGCGGCGGGCAGCGATCTGCCGCTGCGTCAGCCCCTCGGCGATCAGCCGCAGAACCCCCAGCTCCGGCTTCGACAACACCAGCGCCGGGGTGGCCAGCAGGGGGGCCGCGATGCACACCTGCGCCGGTGGCGGAGGGCCGGGCGGGTGCTTCTCCTGCCGTGCGGGATCGGACAGCAGGTGGCTCACCTCCAGGTGGCCGTCGACGAAGGCGAACAGCACCGCCTGCCACCGGCTGTGGGCGCCCAACTCCTCGATCAGCTCCTGCGCGTAGCGCCGCCCGGTCTGCCGACCGAGCCCGAGTGCCGAACTGATCTCCGGGTTCGACATGTCCCGCACGAAGCAGTCCAGGACGACGCGGTGCTGCCGTCCCAGGGGGCGGATGTGCTGCGGCGTCCGGTCGGCGGTGATCTCCTCCCGGGTCACCAGGGCGAGCGCCGCGGCCCGGCGCATCGCCGGGCCGCGCCGACGGGCGCCGAGCGCCCGGTAGAGGGCCCGGCAGCGCATCACGCTCTCGTACTCGGTCAGGCCCAGGTGCCGGGCCGCCTTCGGGAGGATCCATCCCCGGGCGAGCAGTCGCAGCATCGCCAACTCACCGTCGCCGAGCTCCGGCCGGGCAACCTCCACCGGGAGGTCCCCCACCCCGGAGTGCTGACGCGGCTGCCCGCGGCCGGGCACCCCGAGCTCCGGGGCGTCCGCCACCGGGTGCACGCTCACGGCCGCTCCGCCCGCCCGGCGAGCGCGGCTTCGACCTGGGCCGTCTCGTCGGGGTGGGTGGCGCCGAACAGCTCTGCCGCGCGGTGCAGGGCGTCGGTGGCCTCGGCGGTGCGGCCGAGGCCGTCCAGCGCCTCGGCCGACCAGAAGGTGGCGCGGGCCTCCCAGACGCGGGCCCCGAGGTCGGCGAAGGAGCCGACGGCCAGCTGGAGGCGGTCGTGCGCGGCGGCGCAGTTTCCCTGTCGCTGCAGGTTCCGGCCCTCCCAGGCCCGGGCCCTGGCCACGTTGAGGCGGTCGCTCGCCGCCTTGAGCATCCGTCGTGCCGCTGTCAGGTCAAGGCCCGCTTCCTCGATGCGGCGCAGGTCGCTCCGGCAGGCGCCGATCATCAGCAAGGTCAGGGCGATACCGCGCGGGTAGTTGTCCCGTTCGCGCAGGTCCAGGGCCTTGCGCAAGCAGGGCAGCGCGAGCTGGGGGTGGCCTGCGGCGTGCAGGGTCGCGCCGATCGCGTGCAGGTACTGCCCCTCGCCCCGAAGGTCCTCGCGCTCCCTGGCCCGCGTCAGCGCGGTCCTGGCGGCGGCCAGCGCCTCGCGGTGACGGCCGGCGTCGCGCAGCACCCCGACGGCCGCGCCGTAGATCTCCTGCACCGCCAGCGGGCTGCCGGTCTCCAGCACCGCGGGGAGCGCCAAGTCGAGTGCGCGCAGGCGCAGTTGCGTGTCGCCCACGCGCTGCCACAGCGGCCACGCGGCGTGGAAGATCTGCCAGGTCAGGGCGGGCCAGCGGCCCGCGCAGGCGGCGAGGGCCTCGGGCAGCAGTCGGTGCTGCTCGGCCAGCCACCGCCACGCGTCCTCGGGGCTGTGGAAGACGGGCGGGTGGATCGGCAATTTCCCGTCGCCGTCGGCGCTTTCGCGCTCCAGCTCGCGGTGGGTCGGGGTCAGGAGGCGCTCGGCGGCGGTCAGGCCGGCCAGCCACCACACCATCGCGCGGTGGACCCGGGCCAGCAGGCCGTCCGTGCCGGTCCCCGCTGCCGGAAGCCGCGTGGATGGGGCGCCGGGCAGGAGGTAGCGTCCGCTCGGGGAGCGGACGACGAAGAACCGGCCCTCCAGCTGCCGCAGCCGCTCCTCGGCCGCCACGGGGGTGATCCCCAGGCCGGCGGCGACCATGCCGGGCTCGGCTTCGGGCACCGGCAGGACCTGCAGGAGCAGCAGCGTGTCGGCCAGCGGCAGGGACAGGTCCTGGCTGGCGGTGTGGAGGGTGTCGGACAAGGCGGTCTCCGGGGTGGGGCGGCGGCCGGACGCGGCGAGCGAGTGCAGCAGGTCGGCGACCGGGCGGTGCGGGTTCAGGGACAGGTGGGCTCCGAGCACCGAGAGCGGGGCGGGCAGGCGCCCGACCGCGTCCACCAGGCGCTCGGCGTCGAGGCGCTCCAGGAGCCGGGGGTCGGCGCGGTGCGCCAGGAGGCGCAGCGCGGCCTCCGGTTCCAGGCCGCCGAGGCGGTGGTGTACGGCCCCGCCGGAGGCCAGCTCCGCCACCGGGATGGGGCTGGTGACCACGGCCGGCCCGGCCACGGGCAGCAGCGCGGCGAGCGCGCCGCCGGGCAGGGCGGTGGCGTTGTCGACGAGCACGGCGCAGGCGGTGCTGCCGCTTGCGGTCCACCACCACGCCTCGGCCTCCCACCTGGACATCGGCTCCTCGTGGCCGAGCGCCCTGGCCCAGGCGGCCAGTACCAGCAGCACCGGGTCCGCCCCCGCCCCGATCCGGCGCAGGTCGGCGTACAGCACTGGCCCGTCGTGCGGGACGAGGGCCTCGGCGGCGAGCCGCGTCAGCCCCGAGCCGGGAACACCGTGCAGCACGATGGCGCGCTCGTCGGCGAACGCCTCCGCGAGGAGGGCGAGGTCCGCCTCCCGGCCGAGGAACGGACGGGTCCGGCGCGGGAGTTGACGCGGAACCGGCCCGGGCTGCGGGGTGGGTTGGGTGATCGTGACGGAGGTGATGTGGCCGGCCTGGACCGCGGTGGCGAAGGCGCCGCCGCTGATCGTGTTGGAGGCGCGGGGGGACGGCGGGCCCGGCTCCGGAAGGGCCCGGCCGGTCACCGAGCCACTCCCGTCCGCGCGAGCGCGGGCGGGCGCTGGGCAGCGGCTCTCCCGGCGGGCACCGGGCGGCGGCCTCCGCCGGTGACGCGGCGGCGGGGCTGGGCTCCGAGCTGGACGGCGGCGTCGATCATCGTCCAGTGGGAGAACGCCTGGGGGTAGTTGCCCAACTGCCGCCCGGCGACCGGGTCGTACTCCTCGGCGAGCAGGCCCAGGTCGCTGCGCAGCGCCAGCAGGCGGTCGAGAAGCTCGCGGGCCTCGCCGGTGCGGCCGATCGCGGCCAGGGCCTGGGCGAGCCAGAACGAGCAGGCCACGAAGGCGCCTTCGTGGCCTGCGAGGCCGTCCACGTTGGCCCCGGCCGCCTCCCGGGTGGGGTAGCGCTCCACGAGCCCGTCCGGGGTGGCGAGTTCGCGCTGGACGGCCTCGACGGTGCCGATGATGCGCTTGTCGTCGGCGGGCAGGAACCCCA
Source organism: Kitasatospora sp. NPDC001664 (assembly GCF_053596675.1). Classification (NCBI taxonomy): domain Bacteria; kingdom Bacillati; phylum Actinomycetota; class Actinomycetes; order Kitasatosporales; family Streptomycetaceae; genus Kitasatospora; species Kitasatospora sp. NPDC001664. The sequence goes on along the minus strand of NZ_JBSFGS010000006.1, from coordinate 242,330 downwards.
GCAGCGGCAGCTGGAGCAGGGAGGCGTCGAGGTTGGTGCTGCCGTAGTACTGGGTGAAGGTGTTGCGCTCCGGGTCGTAGCCGTCGTTGCAGACGTCCGCGTGGACGGCGTCGCGCAGCTCCGCCAGGCGCAGCAGGGTGCGGTGGTCGGTGTGGGGGCGGCGGGCGAGGAGGCGGTGGACGCGGTCGAAGCAGACCCAGGCCATCACCTTGGAGTGGGTGAAGTGGCGGCGGGGGCCGCGGATCTCCCAGATCCCCGCGTCCGGGTCGCACCAGATCCGCTCCAGCCGGTGGGCGAGGGCGAGCAGCAGGGCGTCGGTCTTCGGGCAGGGCGGGAGGCCGGCGTCCTCCGCGAGGAGCAGGGTGTCGGCGATCTCGCCGTAGACGTCGAGCTGGAGTTGGGCGGCGGCGCCGTTGCCGATGCGCACCGGCCGGGAGGCGGCGTAGCCGGGCAGGTGGTCGAGGGTCATCTCCTCCAGTCCGGTGCCGCCGTCGAGTCGGTAGATCGGCTGCAGGTGTGCGGGGTCGATGTGGGTGGTGAGCCAGGTGCGCCAGGCGGCGGCCTCGGTGGTGGAGCCGAGTCGCAGCAGTGCGGCGATGGTCCAGGCGCTGTCGCGCGGCCAGCAGAACCGGTAGTCCCAGTTGCGCTCACCGCCGATCACCTCGGGCAGGGAGGTGGTGGGGGCCGCGACGATCCCCCCGTCCGGGTGGCAGAGCGCCTTGAGGGTGATCGCCGAGCGGATGACCGCCTCCTGGTCGGGGCCTCGATGGGTGAGGGTGCTGGTCCAGGCGGCCCAGTAGGCGAGGGTGGAGTCGAGGGCGGCTTCGCCGTCGGCGACCGGCGGAGCGGGAAGGTGGGCGGCCTGCCAGGTGAGGGCGAACACCAGGCGCTCGCCCGGCCGGACGGCGACATCGGCGCGGCACACCCGGCGTTTGCCGGCCGAGTGCAGCGGCCCGTCCAGCCAGAAGGAGTCGCCGCCGCTGGAGGCGACCAGCCGGTGGTGGGGGCCCGTGCTGGTGCGGTCGATGTCGAAGGGGGCGGTTCCGTAGCCGGGGGCCGGGCGGAACACGGAGGCGACGCGGACCTCACCGGACAGGCCCTCGACGATCCGCACCAGCTGCGGCGCGACGTAGCCGGACGGGTCGGGCGCGGTCATGAAGGAGGTGACGGCGATGGCGCCGGCCTCGGTGTCCCACTCCTGCCGCAGGACGAGGCTGTCCCCGAGGTAGGTGCTGCGGGCGGCCGGCTCCGGCGCGGTGCCGTCGTAGCGGGCGGGGCCGATCCGCCAGAAGCCGTGCTCGTGCTGGCCGAGCAGCTCGGCGAAGACCGCGGACGAGTCGAAGCGGGGCAGACACAGCCAGTTGACGGTGCCGTCGCGCCGGAGAAGCGCGCCGGTGGTGGTGTTGCCGACCAGGGCGTGGTCCTCGATCCGGGCCGGGACGGGGCGGGGTGTGGGCATGGCGGGGGTCCTGACAGGAGTAGCGGCGAGGGCGGTCAGCGCAGGGCGGCGACCGGGTCGCCGGCGAGGTGGGCGAGAGCGGCGCTGAGGGTGACGGCGAGGGTGGGGTGGACGGTCAGCCACGGTGCGGCCTCGCGAAGCCGCTCGGCGGCCCGGCCCTGTTCGTCGGTGCCCACCACCACGGCCGGGCGCTGCGGGTCGGCCGCGTGCTCCTCGTAGGTCCGCATGACCTGCAGCGGGCCCAGCGGCCGGAAGAAGACCACCAGGTCCACGCAGCGGATGTGCCGGTCCTGCCAACCGAAAGGCCGCCAGGCGCCGTAAGGGTCGGCTCGGGTGAGGACCGGGCGGGGCGAGAGGACGGTGCCGGTGAACCCTGATGCGGCCAGCTGGAAGGCAGCGGGGACCTGCCAGTTCGGCCACGAGTCCACCTCTCCGGCGAGATAGACCACCGGGCCTGAGCCCGGGGTGGGCGGCTCTTCCGGGTACTCGACGTACCTCACGCCGCACCGCCCGCGGGCCGAGTGGGCCGGGTGGGCCGGGTGGGGCGGGGTGCGGGGACGGCGGTGGCGGGGATGATCCCGTACAGGACGGCGAGCGCGACGGCGTGGTGGCGGCTGGTCGCTCCCAGGCTCGCGACCGCGCTCGCCAGCGTCGTCGTCGCGCGCTTGTGGGACATGCCCGCCGGGCGGTTGAGCCGGGAGACCGGGATGGTGATGGACAGGGTGAGAACCCGCGTCTGTTCCTCCGTCAGGACCGGTGGCTGCGCGGGCAGTTTCGCCCGCAGGCCGGTGGTGTCGACCAGCCCGTGCACGAGGCAGTGGGCGAGGAGGTGCGCGCGGTCCTCGGTGCCGATCTGGCGGTGCAGGTAGCTGACGGCGGCGCGGGCCGCCTGCGGGGTGACGCCGAGCTTGTCGGCGGCCTCCTCGCTGCTGGAGCCGCCCGCCATCAGCAGGACTAGCCGGGTCTGGCGCTTGGTGATCACCACCGGCCGGGCGGCGAGGGCGCCGAGCATGCCGTGTTCGTCGGCGACGGTGACGGGCACCCCGCCGGCGAGCGCGAGTGCGCTCTCGTCCGCCCCGCACACCGCCATGCAGGCCGTGCCGGGCAGGTCCAGCATGCGCGCGGCGGTGGCGAAGGGATTGCCCATCGCGGCGCCGCTGTTCACCACCATCGGCCACCGGCTGAGCAGGGGCAGCGGGTGGGTGCTGTCGGGCACGACCAGGACACAGGGGATCTGGTCGGACAGGGCCCTCAGCAGCAGCCGCTGGACCGCGGGGAGAGAACCCGGGGTCTCGTCGGGGCCGGTGGTGAGCGCGGCGGTGGTGACGATGAGGGCGTGCACCGGGCGCAGGATCCGGTCGAGGTCGCGCGTGCTGGTCGCCGTGGCGGCGACTGATTCGTTCATCTCGGCTGTTCTCGCTGGGAGTTGGTAGAGGCGGTGCGGCCCTGGCCCGATTCGGCCGCCATGGGTTTGGAGCAGGGAGCGGGTGGTGCGTCAGGCGAGCGGGACGGTCACCGGCCGGTGGGGCCGGTCTTGCGGTGGAGCGCGCGGTCGACGGCGGCCAGGGAGGCGAACGCCACCAGGACGAAGAGCGCGAGGTAGAGCGGATCGTTGAGGGCGGCTCGTCGCTCCAGGAGGTAGAGGAGGGCGGCGCCGACCGGGAGACCGGCCACGAAGCACGCCGCCGCCAGGACCATGGCCCGGCGCCCCCTGCCGCGCCGGGCCGTCATGCCGGCCCGCCGGAGGTGGGCGCGGCGGCGAGGGCCTCACTGGGCCAGGCCGGGTCGATGTCGCTCAGCAGGACGACGCCGGACAGGACTCCGGCCACGCACGCCTGCGGCTGGTTGTCGACGCCGAGCCTGGTGAGCAGGGTGTGGCAGTAGGTGCGCATCGTGCCGGGCGAGACGCCGGAGTCGGCGGTCAGCTCCGGGGTGGAGCGTCCACCCGACCAGCCGCGCAGGATCGTCAGCAGCCTCGGCGCGAGCTGGGGCCGGACGACGAGGGCGGCGCACGGGTGCACCGTGGTGGTGACGATCCGCCGCGCGGTCGCCCACGCCGCCAGGTGGAGCACGGTGCGGGTGCCGGTGAAGGCCAGCAGGTCCTCGATGGCGCCGCGGACATCCTCCGCGTCAAGGTCGAGCGTGGTCTCGGCCGCGATCTGCTGGTGGCTCGCCCCTGCGGCGACCAGCTCGGCCAACCGCTGGTTCCCGGAGGCAAGTTCGGGTTCGAGAGGGGGCATGGGGTGCGTGTGTCCCTCTCCGGTCACAGCTGCGGGGGGATGGGCATGGTCGGCGCACCGAGGTGGAAGAGGAGGTCGGGGCCCAGCCGCAAGGCCTCGGGGCCGGTGCCGATGACGAGCACCAGGTCGCCGGGCTCGGCGAGGCGGGCGACCTGCCGGGCGGGCACCGGCTCGCAGGGGCCGAACCGGGCTCGGGCCACCTGGCGGCCCGGCACCTCCTGCTTGGTGAGCAGGGCCGCGATCTCCTCGTTGGGGTCGGGCAGCGCCGGGGCTGCCAGTGGGGTGGTCACCGGCAGCAGCACGATGTGGTCCGCGCTGGCGAGGGCCTCGGCCAGTTCCGCGGTGTGGGTGCTGGCGCGGGCGTAGCCGTTGGGTTCCAGCACGGCGATCACCGAACGGTCGGTCAGCTCCCGGGCGGCCAGGACGTCGCGGGCGATCTCGCTGGGGTGGCGGGCGCGGGAGTCCCACACCTCGACCCCGGCCTGGGAGCCGAGCTCGACCAGCGACCGCTCCACTCCTTCGAAGGCAGCCAAGCGTTCGGCGACGGTGTCCGGTGCCTCGCCGGCGAGCAGGGCGGCGGTGACGGCCGCGCAGGCCATGACCATGTGGTGGCGTCCGGTGACCCGCAGCTCGAACTGGCGCAGCTCGTCCTTGAAGTTGAGGGCGACCTGGAAGGCGGCGCCGTTCCAGACCGCCACGGTGATCCGCACGTCGGCGTCCTCGCCGGTGCCGACGGTGACCACGGCGGGGCCGGACCGATCGGACAAGCGCTCGTGGAGGAACCGCAGCGGGTCGTGGGCGTGCTTGACCCGGTGCGGGTCGTGGGGCTGCTTGGGCCGCAGCGGCAGGACGACGGTGGTGGCGGTGCGGGCGAGGCGCTCGGCCGCGTCCAGGCTGTCGACGATGCTCTCGTGGTGCGGGGCGTTCTCGCCGACGCCGGTGATCAGCACGATGCTCGGCTTGGGGGTGACGGGAGTTGTGGGGGCGGGCCTGCGCTGCCAGCCGCCGAGCGGCACGGCCTCGTGCGCGTCGGTGTCGGCGCACACGTCGGCCACCAGCCGTCCCACCGCCGCCCGGCCGACGGTGCTGCCTCTGGCCGGGGCGGTGAGGATCCAGCCCGTCTTGCCGTCGTCCAGGGCCGCCGCCAGGACCGCCGCCGCGGTGGTGGTGCTGTGGGTGCCGCCGACCATCAGCACCTCGCGCCCGGCGTGGGCGCTGATCGCCTTGAGCGCCAGCGCTCGGCTCAGCACGGTCAGTCCCATGCCCTGTGCGCGGTCGAGCTCCGGGTGAGGGCCGACCGTCACCCCGGACCACACCACCGCGCTGCGGCCGGCGTCCACGTGCGAGGAGTCGTAGCCGGTCCGCACGCTCACACCGGCCGCGCGCAGCCGCTCGGCCGCCTCCGTGTTCTCCTGGCCGGGGCGGACGCTGCCGGTGACGTCGGCGCCCGCCCCGGCCAGCCAGAGGGCCAGGCCCTCCATGCCGGGGTCGGTGGCGCCAGCCAGGTGCGGGGCCTGCAGCAGCTGCGGCACGGCCAGTGCCAGGTCGATGCTCGCGTCGTGCTCGGTTTCGGTGCTCGTCGCCACGGTGCTCTCCAAGGTCAGGGGTCGTGAACAGGTAGGGAGAAGAAGGGTGTTGGTTCCCGGGCCGGGCGCTTAAAGGCCCGTCGGTGCCCGGCCCGGGGGCTTCATGCCTGGGCGAATCCGCGCTCCAGCTCGGCGTCGGTGACGCGGGCAGCGTGGTGGTCCAGGTCCATGCGGGCGACCGCGGCCAAGTGGCGGACCACCGGCCGGCCGAGGAGGTCCGCTGCCAACTCGCTCGCCTCGAAGGCGCCGAGCGCCTCGGCGAGGGAGGCGGGCAGCGGGGCGGCGGCGGTGTCCTGGTAGGCGTCGCCCTCAGTGGCCGCCGGCGGCTTGAGACCGGCCTCGATGCCGTGGCTGATGCCCGCGAGGACGGCCGCCGTCGCGAGCAGCGGGTTGGCGTCGGCGCCGGGGACGCGGACCTCCAGACGCAGGCTCGGCCCGTGCCCCACCACCCGGACCGCGCAGGTCCGGTTGTCCCGGCCCCAACTCCAGCGCGACGGCGCGAAGGAGTGGGGCTGCAGGCGCTTGTAGGAGTTCACGTACGGCGCCCACAGCGGCCCGGTGACCGGCAGCACCTGAAGCAGCCCGGCCACCGCCCACTGCCCCAGCTCCGACAGAACGACGCCCCCGTCCGGGTCGTCGGCCAGCAGCGGGCCGTCCGCGCCGTGCAGGGAGACATGCAGGTGCAGTCCGCTGCCGACTCCGGTAGCCGGGGCCGCCATGAAGCTGGCCGCCAGCAGGCGCTCCTCCGCGATGGCCTTCGCCGCGTGCTTGACCAGCACGTGCTGCTCGCACACCCGCCGAGGCTCCCCGTACGGGAGGGTCACCTCCAGTTGCCCGGGCGCACCCTCTCCCTTCAACGCCTCGACTGGCAGGCCGGCTCCGGCCAGGGCCTGCCGCAGGCGGCGGCCGAACTCGCCCACCGCCGAAGGCTGGTCGAGGGCGTAGTCGCCGCTGCCCGAGGTCGCCGGGCGCGGGGTGCGCCGTCCGTCCGCCACGTCCCGGGCGCTGCCCTCGTAGAGGACGAACTCGCTCTCGACGCCGACCTTCGCGGTGACGCCGAACGCGCTCAGGCGCTCGGTCTGGCGCTCCAGCACGGCGACCGGCGCGAGCGGGTGCGGCTCCGGGCCGTCCATCGGATCGGCGAGGAGCAGCGCCGCGCCCGGCACCCAGGGCAGCACCCGGGCGTGCTGGTCGTGCAGGACCCAGACGTCGCCGAACCCGGCCTTCCAGGAGAAGGCGCCATCCTGCGGCGGGGTCATCGCCAGATCGGTGCCGAGCACGTATCCACACATCTCCGGCGTGATCCGCCCCGTGCGAAGCCGCGCTGACAGTCCAGCCGCGTCGTGCATTTTGCCCTTGAGGCGGCCCTGCTGGTCGATCACCGCCAGCAGCACCGTGTCCAGCCCGTGCTCGGCCAGGACCTGGTGCAGCGGTCCCGACGGCGCGGCCACCGGCCGGTCGCCGCCCGCGCGCCGGCGGGCCGCCCGCGTCGTCGGCCGGGTGCGCCCGGCAGCTCCCGCCCGGATCACACGACCTCCTCGGTCAGCTCGGTCAGCTCGGCCGAGCGCTGGACGGGCGGCGCGTACGAGCGGCCGGCCTTGAGCCACCACCCCCACGCCAGCAGCAGCACCACGATCAGGGCGACGGGCGCGTAGTTGAAGGTGGTGGCGGTGACCGGGGCTGACTGCGGCAGGCACACCAGCACGGTGACCACGGCCACCCAGCCCACCGCGATCCACCCGATCACTGGGCCGCGGCGGCCCAGGTTCCACGGGCCCGGCTGGAAGCGGCGTCCCCGGCGCAGGCGCAGGTAGATCGGCACTGCGTACGCCGGTGTCATCCCGACCACGTTGATGGCGGTCACCGCGGTGTAGGCGGTGGAGCTGTAGAGCGCGGGCAGGGCGAGGACCAGAGCGGCGGCGGCCGACAGCCACACCCCGGCCACCGGGGTGCCGGTGCGCTCGGAGACCCGGCTCCACAGGGCCGAGCCGGGCAGGGCCCCGTCCCGGGAGAACGCGAAGACCATGCGCGAGGCGGCCGCCGTCTCGGCGTTGCCGCAGAACAGCTGGGCGCCGATCACCACGAGCAGCAGCACCTTCGCGCCGGCTGGGCCGACGGCGTCGAGGAAGATCTGGGCGGGCGGCACGCCAGTGGCGGAGTTGAGGACGCCGTCGTAGTCCTGGACGGCGAACAGCATCCCGGCGAGCAGGACCGTGCCGGCGAGCCAGCTGACCCAGATCGAGCGGACGATCCCGCGGGGCGCGGCCACCGACGCCTTCGTCGTCTCCTCGGACATGTGGGCCGAGGCGTCGTAGCCGGAGAAGGTGTACTGGGCCATCAGCAGGCCGACCGCGCTCACGTAGACCGGGTTGGTGAAGCCGGTGTTGTTGACGAAGTGGCCCACGACCCAGCTGGCGTCCTGGTGCTGGGAGGGCACGATCGCGAGCGCCCCGACGATCAGCACCACGCCGCCGATGTGCCACCACACCGAGACGGAGTTGAGGACCGACGCCAGCCGCACGCCCGCCAGGTTCAGCACGGCGTGCAGGAGCAGGATCGCGGCGAAGATGGCGAACAAGGCCAGCGGGGTGGGCTCGTAGCCGAACTGGAGGTTCAGGAACGCCCCGACGAACGATGCCGCGCCGTAGTCGATGCCGGCCATCGCGCCGACCAGGCCGAGGAGGTTCAGCCAGCCGACCAGCCAGCCCCAGCGCGGGCCGCCGAGGCGGTGGGCCATGTAGTAGAGCGCGCCGGAGGTGGGGTAGGCGCTGGTGACCTCGGCGAGCGCCAGGCCGACGAACATCACCATTGCCCCGACACCGATCCAGCCCCAGAACATCACGGCCGGGCCGCCCGTGTTCAGACCGAAGGCGAACATGGTCATACAGCCGGACAGGATCGAGATCACCGAGAAGGAGATCCCGAAGTTTCCGAACTCGCCCATCCTCCGCGACAGTTTGGGCTCGTAGCCGAGTTGGCGCAGGCGGTCCTCGTCGGACAGCGCAGCGTGGGCACGGGACATGGTGGTGGACCTCCAGGTGGGGATGCGGGGTTCGGCGGTGGGTCAGGCGAACGCGGTCGCGCGGCCGGCGAGTGCCTGCTGGCGGGCGGTCAGCAGCAGTTCCTCGGCCTGCTGGGGCGAGTCGGCGACGTGGCTCCACGGGGCGTGGGAGGCGAACTGGCCCAGCGCGTTGAACACTTCGACGGCGGGGCCCATCTGGGCGGACGCCCACAGGGCGTGGGCGAGGTAGCTGAGATCGACGACCGGCCACGATCCCGGGACCGCCGCCGACCAGCTCTCGTAGGCGCGTTGGGCGCGCGCGTGGTGGACCTCCTGCAGCCACTGCCGCCGCACCACCGCGTTCCGGGTCCGCGCGTTGCGGTACTGCTCGACCGACAGGTAGAGCGGCAGGGCCGCGAGGGGGGAGCCGGCCGGTGCGGTGGGCGCCACGGCGCTCACGAAGTCCGTGGCGGCGGACCGATAGATCCGCTGCCAGTAGCGGAGCATGCGGTGGTGGGCCTCGCGGTTCCCGGGATCGCGCCCGAGGGCCGCGTCGAGCAGGCCCCACGGGCCGGGTGGAAGCATCCGGTCGGGCGTGGGGTACTGGTGCTCGGGCCGCTCCCGATGGCGGTCGAGCGACGCCAGGGCGAGCAGGCACACCCACGGCACGGGGTCCGACGGGTCGGCGTTCGCCGCGACCTGGCACGCCTGCCGGGCCTCCTGCTCCAGCCCGCGGGCGTCCGCCGAGCCGGACTCCGCCGCGGCCACAGCGTGCTCGACGAGGACCCGCGTCCGCAGGATGGCCAGGCCCGGGTCGTCCGGGTCCTCGCGCCCCCACGCGGCGAGGACGGTCGAGCGGGCCGCGACCAGCGCCAGCACCTGCGTCCGGGAGGTCCGCAGCCCTCCCCGTCGGGGCGTGGTGGCCAGCAGCCGCTGCGTGGAGAGCCACTGCCCGCGCCGCAGGTCGTCCACGGCGACCCGCAAGGCATCGTCCAGACCGGCAGGGTGGTAGACCGGACGAGCCGCTGACATGGCGATCATGGGATCGTCCTTTCAGGTATAGGCATGGGCATGGCAAATCAGTGGCCAAGTCGTGGCTGGGCACCCGTGCGCATCGATCAGCAGTCGGGGCAACCGGGCCGAGCTCTGCCGCGCAGCACCTTCAGGGGTGGCGCGGTCACGACAGGCCAGATGATCGCTTTCCGTCATGAGCAACTGCCCGCCGCAGTAAGGTGCCTGAGAGTGTTCACCGGTGACCATTCGCGTAGTCATATTCGCGCCCGAATATGGGTCTCGGTGGCTGCCTGCGGGAGCTGACCTCCCGCAGATGGGGAGGGGGGCCAATGGGGGCACGGCGGTGCGAACGGTGCGGCTGCACGCTCAGCCGGTACAACGACGGCGGCAGCGTCTGCGGCCCTTGTGCCCGCACGGGTGCCGAGGCGCCCGCCGAGGCCGTGCCGGTATGGGTGTGGCGCGACGCGGTGGTACGCGACAGCCTCGCTGAGCTGGACTTCGGCAGGCTGAGCAAGCGGCTGCGGGAGATTGTCCCGCTTCGCCAGGACGATCTGGCCGGGATCACCGGATTGACCCAGGGGTACCTGTCCCGGTTGGAGGCCGGCCGGGTGCAGCTGACCCACATCGACCGGATCGTGGAGTACCTCGACTCGGTCGGCGCCCCAGCCGACCTGGTGAGGCTTCCCCTGCGTGCGACTGCGACCCCAACTTCCCCAGCAGCGCACGGCAGTTCACTCTCTGCTCATGACGACATGGCCGGGCCGTGGACGGCCCGCCGTATGGTGGCGGCATTGCACGACGCGATGCGAGGGGAGTCCGCCGCCATGCGCCCGAACCGCCGCCAGTTCCTGCTCCTCGCAGGAACCGCCCTCTCCGCCTACATCCACCAGTGGGGAATCGCCGATGCCGAGCCCCTCGAACGCGCGCTCGACGGCGCGCAGGTGACTCCCGGGCTCGTCGAAAGCTTCCAGGGAACGATCGACAGCCTGCGCACCATGGACGCCAGCTCCGGCAGCGGTATGGTCGCCGGCCTCGCCCGCGCCCACCTCGGCCTGATCCACGAGACGCTGAAGTCAGCCAGCTACAACGAGGAGACCGGGCGGCGCTTGGCCGGTATCGCCGCCGACACCGCCACCCAGCTCGGATGGTTCCACTTCGACGCCGGACACCACGAACTGGCCCAACGCGCACTCCTCGCCGCGCTCCGGGCCGCCCACGCCTCCGGCGATCCACGCCTGGGCGCCGGCGCTCTGTCCTACCTGGCCATCCAGGGCTACTCGGTCGGCGACCCCCGCGACGCCGTCACCGCGATGCAGGCCGCCAGGGACAAGATCCACGCCCTCGGATCCTCGCACCTCGAAGCCATGCTCCTGACCCGTCAAGCCCGCGGTCACGCCAAACTCGGCGAACACCAGGCGTGCCACCGTGCCCTTGGGCGGGCCGCCGAACTGGCCGAGCTCGGCCCGGCCGAGCGCGACCCGAGCTGGCTCTACTGGATGAACAGCGGGGAGATCCTCGGCCAGACCGCGAGCTGCTACCTCGAACTGGGCCAACACAAGGCCGCGGCCGACCACTTCGAGCGGGCCGCCTCCACCCTGAACCCCAACGATCTTCGGACGCGGGCGCTCTTCGCGTCGCGAGCAGCCTCCGCGCACCTACTCGCGGGAGACCGGGAGGGAGGCTTCACGGCCGCCGACTCCGCCTTCACCCTCGCGGTGAACGTCCAATCGGCCAGGCTGAACGAGCACCTGGAACAGACAGCGGAGCACCTCCGGGCCATCCCCGGCCAGCGATCGAGTGAGCTGGTAGAACGATCACGACAACTGACGGCGGCCAAGGAGTCGTGACCGTGACCAGCACCGTGCTCGTTCTGTGGGACATCGACCGCACCCTGGTGTACGTCGGTGAGACCGACCGCGCCGTCTACCGCGAGGCGTTCCGCGAGGTCGTCGGCCGCGACGCGACGAAGCTCCCGGAGCGGGGCACCGGCCGCACGATGCCGCTGGCCGTACGGGAGTTGCTCGCGGCCAACGACGTCAACGACAGCGACGTCGAGGTGTTCGCCGAGCGGATCGTCGCGCTGCTGCCCGAGCGCCTCGCAGCCAAGACGGAGGAACTCCGCTCCGGCGGTCAGCTCATGCCCGGTGCCACCGCCGCGCTCGCGGCAGTCGACGCCCACCCGGACCTCGTGCCCACGGTGGTCACTGGCAACCTGCGGCAGAGCGCGGAGATCAAGCTCCGGGCCTTCGGCCTGGACCGTTACGTCGACCTGGCCGTCGGCGGCTTCGCCTCCGACGACTCCCACCGGCCGGCCCTGGTCAAGGTGGCCCAGCGCCGCGCCGCTGCCCGTTACGGGACAACCTTCGAGCGGTCGAACACGGTCATCATCGGAGACTCGCTCGAAGACGTGCGGACCGGAGCGGAAGGCGGGGCCGCGGTGATCGCCGTCGCCTCCGGCACCACGTCGGCCGACCAGCTGGCCGAGGCCGGGGCGGACCGAGTCCTCGACAGTCTCAGCGATCCGCAGACCGTGCTCCGCGCTGTGGCAGAACTCGCGCCCCACCGCAGGTAGTCCGAGCCCAGGTCCCAACCTGCGACACCTCCGTGGATCAGCCTGCTACCGTCGCCATCATGACGCTCTCCGTAGCAGACGGCCGCGCGGTGGACCTCCGGAAGGAGCCGGTCGACCTGGTCCTCGAACGGGTCGAGCAGCGCCTCGGCACCGTACTCGACCAAGCGAGCATCGTCCGCAAGCGCCGATCGGTCGGAGCGTGCACCGACCGGGACACCTGGGTTCGCATCGAGCGCCGTCAGTGGTCACGGGCGCGCGAGCAGGGCTGGGCCGGCACCGAGACCGCAGCCGCTCTAACCGGCGTGGCGATGCCCCGTTGGGAAGGCTCGATCGCGTGGCAGGACCCGGACGACAGGGCGATCTGGCGAGCGGACGAGACGTCCCTCCTGCCGGGCCGCCCGGTCGGCACGGCCATCCTGGCCACCGACCCCGGACTTCCGGACGACTGGTGGAAGGCACTGAACACTTCCCTGGCCGCGCTCACCGCCCAGCCCACCACCCGGATGGCGACACCGGACACCGAGCCGATCACCCAGCAGTCGGTCGATCGCACGATCCGGACCGCCTTCCTTCGGTCCGTGAACACACAGGTGGACGCGTGGGTACCGGCTCACGCCGATCTGAACTGGGCGAACGTCACCGGCCCCGAGTTCTGCCTGTTCGACTGGGAGGACTGGGGGATGGCACCGCGCGGCCTCGACTCGGCATCGCTGCTGGCCGCCTCCCTGGCCGTCCCGGCGCTCGCGGACCGCGTGCGCCGCGAGCGCCGGGCAGACCTTGAGAGCCGGGACGGCATGGTGATGCGCCTCTTCGTACTGGCGAAGATCGCCGGGCCGCACGCCCACCCGGACGACCCACGGGTGGCACCGGCCCGGATCGAAGCCGAACAGCTGATCAGCCGGCTGCAGAAGGCGTGACAGCAGCCTTCTCCGACAGCAGACGCCGGTACCGGTCGATGAGCTCACCACGGACCGTCAGCCCGGTTGCGGCGACCAGCTCCCGCAGGTGATCCGGCTCGTCGGTGCCGACCGCGACCGCGCCCACCAACGGCAGCTCGAAGGCGACCCGGAAGGCTGCCTGCACCTGCGTCGCATGCGCGTCGGCGTGGTCCGCCAGGAACAGACGCGAGTCGCTCCTGCGCCAGGGCGGATCGGTGAGATCCCCGCCGAACGGGCTCATGCCCCAACGGCGTTCACGCGGCACCCCCCACTGTCGTGCCAGAATCTCGCCGGCTGCCATGACCTGGTGGCCGACGAGCAGCCCGGACCGGACCATCAGGACATCCGGGGCGAGCGGCAGCGAGCTGCCGAGCGCGGCCAGGACGCGTGGGTTCCACGAGGAGATGCCCCACGCCCCGCACCACCCGGCCGTCGCCGCCTCGGCCAGGACACCGCAAGCCGCTGCCAACTGCTCCTTGCCCTGCTCTCCTGCCACGAGCGAGGCTTCCGGGTTGTGCAGGAACACGACCTCCGGCGTACGGCCCAGCTCGCGATTGGCACCCGCCACGGCAGCGCGAAGGTCCTCCGGGACGAGGCTGTGCCGCACCCGCCCGTCGGAGGCCGGGAAGTAGCCGACCTTGGTGGAGATCATGAAGCGTGGCAGCAGGTCCCCTCCGACCTCGGCGAGCTTCGCGTGGGAGCCGAACCCCAGGTAGTTGGACGCGGTGTCGACTGCGGTCACACCGTGCTCCAACGCCGAGGTCAGGATGTGGCGTTGGTGACGAGACCGGTGTAACCCGAGAACAACTCGTCGGTCAGCGGAGCGCACAGTCCCTCCCTCACCAGAAGACCGGCCACCGCGTGCACCTCGGTGCCCGCAACGGCCTCGGCGTCCGCCAAGACCACGGGGTGCCCGCCTAGCAGCAGTCGCAGCGCGGGCTCCGCCTTCGCGGCGAAGGTGAGGCGCCGACCGGCCGCGGTCACCTCCACCGAACTGTCGCCCGAGCGGATCTCCGGGGGGAAGTTGGTCGTGCAGACCGCGCCCTTGAGCGGACCGAGGACATCCAGGTGCGGCACCTGCCGGGCCGGGGCAGCGGTCCGCTCGTAGTCGCCGAGGAACGCCGCAGGAGGTCGCGACTCCAGCAACTCCTGCGCGGCGGCGATCAGCTGGGCGGTGTCGGCTTCAGGCCCGCGGTCGAGGTCGCGCCGGAAGACCTCCTGATCGCGGCACCAGTCACCGAGCCAGGACATCCAGCTGGCCCCGGTGCGCTTGGTGATGCCGAACGTGACGTGCAGCGAGTGGCCTGCGTCTCCGTGACCGACACGAGTGGCCCGGTGCCAGTGGCCGCGCGGGATGTGCATCACCTCGCCGGCGCGCAGGATCCCCGACCAGATCACCTCCTCGCTCGGCGTGGAGTTCGGGTCGGCGTCCCGGTACATCGGCGCGGTACGGGAAGTGCCACGCACCTCCCAGCCCTTCTCGCCCGCCAGCTGGACCACGATCACATCGTGGTCATCCCAGTGCAGAGGGAAGCCCTCCGCCTCGCCGGTGGTCCAGTAGACGTTCACCTGGACCCGCTCCCGGCTCCACCACTGCAGCGCCCGGCAGGCCACCTCCAACGTGGGGTCAGCGACGTTCGCCTGGTCGAGGATCAGCGTCGCGCCCTCGTTGAGCAGTCGCCCCAGAGCGTTCATGTTGACCATGGAGGTGCTCTGGCCCCGAGGACTGACGCTGTCCGTGTAGTAGACCGCCGGATGGACCTCCACGCCGCGCTGGAACACCCGGAACTGCGGGCGGGCGAGACTGCGCCGCATCACCAGGTCGAGCAACCGGTGCGGGGTGAGCAAGCGCCCCGGTAGGCCCTCCACCCCCATGTGTCCCCGCGCAAACTGCTCTCCGACCGGCTCCGGCCCTGTCCATTCCAGAGCCGACTCCACAGCGCTGATCAACCCGTGCTCCACACGAACCTCCCCTGAACTCGATGACCCAGCAGGACCGGCCGGTGGACACCCCACGATGGGTGCGCCCACCGGCCGGCTCACTCACTCGCTCTCGTGCAGATTCCCGTCGCCTCCCGGCCACGGGTCGTCCCCTCCGGAGCCGGCGTTGTCCGACCGGAGACTGTCGTACCGATCGTGCACCGCCCCCAACTCCTCGACGGCGATCAAAAGTTCGTCATCCATAAGCGCTCCTCTCGTGCCCCCGGACAACATCCGGGGGCTTCGACTGCGGAGTCCTCGATCGGACATGGCCCTGCCAATCCAGAGCCGGGACCAGCTCCGCACTGGTCGCTCATCATGACCCCGAAGTCACCCAACGTCATATTCAAAGAGAAATGCCGATGGTCCCGGCCCTGTGATACTCAGGACGATCGACAAGCGACTCGGGAGGCGCGCGGTGCTGCATCACGCCACTCGTACGGCCGACCGAATCCTCATGCCCTCGGCCTCTGACAGAAGTTGACGGGTGGTCAGCGGATCTAGACTCGTGGGTCCCCGGTCTTCGGCTTGGCAGCCGATGACCGGACCGGCGCTGCAGCACTGCAGCCGCCTGCTGATCAAACTCGACAACCTGGAGGCCCCGATGCCCGAGAAGGTCACCAAGGAGAAGGTGCTCGCTTACGTGGTGCGCGACGGGAGGCTCCTGGTCTTCCGTCACACCGACTACACCTACGAGGAGGTCGGCATCCAGGTTCCGGCCGGCAGCATCCGCGAAGGGGAGACCCCGGAGGCGGCCGCGCTGCGGGAGGCCCGGGAGGAGACAGGGCTGAGCGACTTCAAGATCGTCAGCAAGTTGGGTGAGGACGAGTACGACATCAGCCCGTACCGGGCCGAGATTCAGCGCCGGCATGTCTTCCACCTGGAGCTCACCGAGCCCACCCCGGAGCGCTGGATGAGCCAGGAAGACCACGACGGCGAGCAGGAGCCCACCCACTTCGAGTGCTTCTGGATCCCGGTGGAGACCGCACACATCCTCCAGTCCGGCCAGGGCGCACTCCTCGGGCGCCTGCCCGACTAACCACACGGCAAGGAGGAAGCCGGCGCGCAGCACCGAACTGCACCACCTGCTCGACGACGTGGCCGACTCACCCCTCCGCCCTTCGGGTTGTCGAGCCTCGCCGCGCCAGGGAGATGCCCGCTCTGCCGCTCCACGAGATCTACTCAGGAAGGTACTTGATGCCCTTTCGGCCGACCGGCGACACCCGGCACGACCTAGTGGCGGCGCACGCCAAGGCCGCGATGTTCCTGGGCCTCGTGTGCACCGGACCGCCTCTTTTCGGCACCTCCGGCGCCACCATCGGTCGTCGAACCGAGGACACCTGGCTCCGCGTTTCCAGAAGCGGCCGCACGAGGGCACCCAGGCCGACCGGCCAAGGCGCCCTTGGAGCTGAACAGCTCCTCCCCGGTTCCGTTCCGCGGCCCCGGCTGCACGACACCGTCGACTGGACACAAGGGAGTTGGTTCTATCAGGCCGATCACTTCGACCTGGCGGGGCCGGCGGTGTCCACGACACCGGATCTCCGTGACGACCCCGGACTGGACAACACCTGGTGGAGCGGCCTCAAGAGTGCGCTGGCTGGCATCGCCACTGCACCCGGCACGAAGATCACCCTGCGCCAGAGCTGGATCGACGAGGTCTTCCCGAGGTACATCGGCATCCCGGCACCCGCACCCGTCGATCGCGTCGTCGGCCACGGGGACCTCCAATGGGCCAACCTGACAGATCAGCCGCTCAAGATCCTGGACTGGGAGCGCTGGGGCCTCGTACCGGTCGGCTACGACCCCGCTGTTCTGTGGGTCAGCAGCCTGCTCGTGCCGACCATCGCGGACCGGATCCGAGCGGAGTTCGCCGAGGTCCTCGACACCCCCGCCGGTCGGGTTGGCCAGCTCGTCGCACTCGCGGAGATGCTCCAAGCCGTCGACCGCGGGTACTACCCGGAGCTGGCACCACTCCTCGCCGACGCCTCGTACAGCCTCACCGGTGCTCGTCCTCCGCGTTGATGCCGCTCGCCGGGAAGCCACACAGCTCATCAGGGACCTCCAGACGGGGTGACCCCTCAGCAGGAGTGGAAGCGGCCGCACGCCGCAGGAGCGGCCTGGCACTCCGGTGCGGGCATGCGCCGCCGCCTTGCAGAGCCGGTATTCTCCTACGGCACTGGCCACATGGGGGGAACCATGCCGCATCAGCTGCTCGCCGTCCCGGGGAATCTCCTTGTCCGCTGGAGGGACCGTCCTGCCCGCCGCGCAGAGCGGGCAATCGCCGACCTGCGCCTCGCGCTTCAGCTGCTCGGCGTGGCGGTGCCGACCGACCACATCGCCGATCATCTGCGAGCTCGGTACCGCCGAACGCCAACCCGCTACCTCCCCGCCGCCGGCTGGATCGGAACGTTCGCGGCGATGACGATCACCCAGCGTCTCAAGTTGGCTTGGGTGGATGGCTCGGTCCTCGCCACGGACTCCGAGATTGTCCTCAGCATCCTGTGCTTCGTCCCTGTGTTCATCGGGGAGCTCTGGCCCAACGACCGCCGGAGGGAGGGCCTGATCAGGGACTTGCTGCGGGCAGTTGGGGCCTGCAGCAAGGCGAAGGTAGTGCCTGCCGCTGAGCGGAGCCAGCCGATGAGGGTCCTGGCGCGCCGGTGTCAGAGCGTCAGATTTAGCCTGCCGAACCTGCGGAGCAAGTTCACTTCCGCGCGAGAGCTTCAGCGGCACGTCTGGCAGGCTCGGGTGGGGCTCTACGCGACGCAGCGCCAGCTCGATGTGAACCCGGATCAGGCCCTCCGCGACCTGGCTGTGCAGCTCACGACGATCGCGGACCGGTGCGCTGCTGGCCCGACGCTTCCGCTGCTCGACCCCATCGTCGATCAGGCCGGCCAGGACGCCAGGCCCCCCAGAAACTACGACTGGGTGCGCCGGATAGGCGTTGTGCTCTTCTCGGCGGGCGGGGTCTGGTGGGCGAGCAACCTCCCCCTCGAAGGAGCTGCTCAGGTCTTCGTGATCGGCCTCGTACCGTTCCTCGCGTTCGTCCTCTTCTACGGCGTGAACCATGGGCTGGACCTGCTCTCCCGCTGGACCGGAGGAGGCCAACCCCAGGATGCGCCGACGGTGCTTGAGCCGGGCGAAGTGCCGGACCTGGGCAACCGGCCCCAGCAGACCCCGACGGTGGAGAGCCGTACACCGTCAGCCCGGCCGTGACCGTTCAGGAGGTGGCGGCCCTGCAGTTAGCCGGCTCCCGCAACGTGGTGCGAGTGCCGGTCTGCTTCCGAGCGGTGCGTGGGAACAGACCGGGGCCGAGGGGCCGACCAGGCGGAGTCGCAGGGCGTAGTAGGCCCGGAGGGCCGAGGGGTCACCAGGCGAGGGGTCCGCGGTTGTAGAAGAGACCGCCGGTGGGGCCGTCATCGGGGAGGGTGGCGAGCCAGACGGGTGTGTCTGCGGCTTCCTCGGGGGTGCGGTCGGTCTCTTCGTAGGCCATGCGGGTGTTCATCCTGCCGGGGGCTGCGGCGTTGACGAGGATGCCGGTGCCGTCGAGTTCGGCGGCGAGGATCTGGGTGAGGGCGTTGAGGCCGGCCTTGGAGACGCGGTAACTCACGTTGCCGGTGCCCATGTTGTTCTGGGAGCCGAGGTGGCTGGTGATGTTGACGATCCGGCCGAAGTTGTTCTTCCGCATCTCGCCGATGGCAGCGGAGCTGAGGCGCCAGGCGCCGAGCAGGTTGGCGTCGAGGGTGGCTCGGACCTTCTCGAAGTCGGGTGTCGCGGCTGGCTGTTGGCGGTCGATGGCGACGGCGGCGTTGTTGACCAGGATGTCCAGACGGCCGAACGGGGCGGCGACGTCGGCGACGGCGCGGGCGACGCTCGCGGGGTCGGTGACGTCGAGGACGTGGGAGTGCACCATCAGGCCCTTGCGACCGAGGGCGGTCTCGGCGTCGCGGCCGGCCAGCCTGTCGCGCACGCCCATGACGACATGGATGCCCTGTGCTGCGAGTTGGGCCGCGATGGCGAAGCCGAGGCCGCGGTTGCCGCCGGAGACGAGTGCGACGCGCTGGTCCGAGAAGTCGGTCATGCGATCAGTGTGGCGAACTGGGCGTCGAGCTTCTCGACCCGGGGGTCGTTCTTGGCCAATGGGATTGCCGAGCGGGCGCGTTGGGCCCGGGTGACGTTTCGCTGCGACGGGGCGTCGCGGATCAGTTCGACGGCGGACTCCAGCAGGCTGATCGCCTGCTCGGCGTCGCCGAGGGCCGTGTGGGTGGCGGCGGAGCCGATGACGTAGGTGGCGCGGTCCCGGGTCTTGGCCGACGGCATGAGCGCCAGTGCGGTGGCGAAGGCGCGCTCGGCCTGCGCGGGCCGCCGCAGGTCGGTGTGGCAGGTGGCGGCTTGGGCGTGGAACTCGGCCTCGTCGAAGTACATGGTCCAAGAAGGGTCGCCGTCGGAGGGCTTGGACCGGTCGAGGGCGCTCTCGGCGGCGGCCAGGAGGCGGTCGCAGGCGAGGCGGTTGCCGCAGGCGGCTTCGGCGCGGGCCTGGCGGAGCAGGAGCATCGCCATGGTCCGGGGGGTGACAGGGCCGGCACCCTCGACCGCGCTGCGGGCGAGGGCGAGGGAGTCCTGGACGAGGCCGTGGTCGTAGCACTGCAGGCTCATCGACTTGAGGATGTTCGCGCCGATCGCGCGGTCGGCTCCGGTGTGCGCGGCGCGGAGCGCGGTGGTCCAGTACCGCTGGGCGGCGGCGTGCAGTCCGGCGTCGAAGGAGGCGAATCCGGCGATGCGGCCAAGCTCGGCCGCAAGCCGGTGGAGCCGTCGGCCGGCGGCGGCACTGTAGGAGGATTCGGCCAGGATGCTGGTGACGATGGCGAGTTCGGCATCCATGAGCCTGCGGGCGCGTTCGCCGCCGCAGGCCGCCTCCAGTCTCCGCAGCCGGGGCAGGCCTGCCTCCATGCTGTCGACGAGGTCGTCGCTGGTCCGGCCGCCGACGAGCACGGCGGTCAGGGCCTGCGGTTCGACGGCCAGCCACTGTTCGGCGAGGCCGGTGAGCGCGGGCCCGCCCAGTTTCATGAATCCCCGGCGGTCAAGCAGCGCGTGCTCCAGGGTGTCGTCCAGTGCCTGGAGCGTCCCCGCGCTCGTCCAGGGGAAACCTGTCCGGATCGCTTCCCCGTCGGGCAACCAGCCGGGCCAGCCGAGGCGGTGGACCTGTTCGGAGGTGATGGCGAGCTCGTCCGCGAGGGCGAGCTGCGCGGGCAGGTCGGGCTCAACGCCCCAGTTCTCCCAGCGCCAGACCTTGGTGCGGTCGGCCGCGCCCTTGGTGCGGCGGGCCACGATGCTCGCCACCTGCTGCAGCGTCCAGTCGTTCGCCGAGCGCACATAGGTCAGCGGGTGAACGAGCGGCCAACTGCGCTTGTCCTTCGCCATCGACATCCTCTCGGGCGACACCAGAGCGTAGCGAGATGCACACGATCAGTCGATCGTACTGGGTGGGCTGGTGGGATCAGAAGACGACAGGAAGACGACAACCCGGCACTGGAGAACCGATGCTGACGTCGGGTTAGCTTGGGTCTCCCCCGAAGGGTGACCGGTCGCGCAGAGGCGGCCGGTCCCACCGGGGGGACGTGCGGTCTCGGGGGACCCCTTCCGGTGGATGTCCGGATGGTGACCCTGATCGTGCGACGGACGGCCTTGGTGCGCAGCCCTCGTCTGGCGGCACCCGCGGCAGTCCCGCCCCGTCCAGGACCGGGAGCACTCCACCGTCTCAACGGGCGGCACCTCCAGTGCCGCTCGGCCGCAGCCTGCGGCCGGCGGCCGCCCCGGCCGTACCCCGTCTGGCTTCCCGCCAGCAGCACGCAGTGAACCCGGCTCGTCGAGCACACCCTGGCATCCCCGCGCGGGAGCCGGAGGTGCCACCTCGTCGCGCCCAGACTCCGGAGGTGCAAGCACCATGAACCGAACGACCGGATTTCGCAGGGCCGTTGTCACCGGAGGCGGCGGCTTCATCGGCTCGCACCTGTGCGACGCCCTCATCCAGGCGGGCACCGCAGTGGTGTGCGTCGACAACTTCCTGACTGGCAACAGGGACAACGTCGCCCACCTGCTCGGCACGGACGGCTTCGAGCTGCGCGTCCAGGACGTCACCGGCCCTCTCGGCATCGCGGGCGACGTCGACCTGGTGCTGCACCTGGCCTCGCCCGCCTCTCCGGTGGACTACCTGCGCCACCCGATCCCCACCCTGGTGGCCGGCTCGATCGGCACGCTGAACGCCCTGGAGCTGGCCCGTGCCAAGGGTGCCCGGTTCCTGCTCGCGTCCACGTCCGAGGTGTACGGCGACCCGCACGAGCACCCGCAGCGCGAGAGCTACTGGGGCAACGTCAACCCGATCGGCCCCCGCAGCGTCTACGACGAGGCCAAGCGCTTCGCGGAGGCCGCCACCGCCGCCTACCGCCGCGAGTACGGCGTCAACACCGCCATCGTGCGGATCTTCAACACCTTCGGCCCGAGGATGCGGGCCGACGACGGCCGCGCGGTGCCCGCCTTCCTCACCCAGGCGCTGCTCGGCGAGCCCCTGCAGGTCACGGGTGACGGCGGCCAGAGCCGGTCCCTGTGCTTCGTCGACGACACCGTGCGCGGAGTGCTGGCTGTTGCCGGCAGCGCTCACCCCGGGCCGGTGAACCTCGGCGCCGAGGGCGAGATGACGGTGCTGGAGATCGCCCGGCAGATCCTGGAGCTGACCGACTCTTCCTCGACGGTCGAGTTCGTCGGCCTGCCCGAGGACGATCCGGTGCGCCGCCGCCCCGATATCTCCCTCGCCTGGCGGGAGTTCGGGTGGAAGCCCGAGACGGAGACCGCCAAGGGCCTGGCCGCCACCGCCGACTGGTTCGCCGCCCGCCACTACGCCCAGGCCGCCCGGTGAGCCGGGCCACGACGCTCGACACCCCGGGGCCGGGGCAGTCAGGCCCAGCCGCGGAGCGGCTGCGCACCCACGGCTTCACCGTCGTGCCGGGCATCGTCAGCGACCCTCTGCTGGGCCGGCTCCGCGAGGAGGCCGACACCCTCGTCACCGGCTTCACCGAGGGTCACCGCGCTGAGGACTACTGGTCGTTCACCGCCCAGAGCAGCGGCCAGGAAGTGCTCTACCGCATCCACAACCTGGACCGGCAGAGCGGGGCGCCTCTCGCGGCTGGGCTGTTCGCCGCAGGCCCCCTGCACCACCTCGCGACGCAGCTGCTCGGCTGCCCGGTGCGGGCCCGGGTGATGGCGATGATCGTCAAGATGCCCCAGCTGGCCGCGCCGGTGCCCTGGCACCGCGACCGGGTCGACACCCCGCCCGGCACCGCGATCAACCTGAGCCTGTTCCTGGACGCCTCCGACCCCGGCAACGGCTGCCTGGAGTTCGTCCCCGGCTCCCACCACCAGGCGGACGAAGCCGACGTCGCGGCACTGCGCGAGGCCGGCCCCGTGCACCCGGTGAGCGCGCGGGCGGGCGATGTCGCGGTCCACGACGTGCGCGTCGTCCACGCCTCCCGCGCCAACCCGAGCGTGCGGCCCCGCCGCAGCATCTGCATCGAGTTCGTCCCCATGGAGGCAGCCTCATGAGCACCCCGCACTCCGCCGGCCCGGTCAGGCCGAAGGTCGCCACCATCACGGTGGGCACCAACGAGGCCCGCTGGATCACCTCCTGTCTTTCCTCCCTGCTCGCCAGCGAGACCCCCGGCGTCGACCTGAGCGTCTGGTACGTCGACAACGCCTCCACCGACGGCAGCACCGACCTGGTGCGCGGCTCCTTCCCCGCGGTCCGGGTCATCCAGAACCTGGCAAACCTCGGCTTCGCCCAGGCCAACAACGTCGGCATGCGGGCCGCGCTCGCAGACGGCGCCGACTACGTATTCCTCGTCAACCCCGACACCCGCACCCCGGCCGACCTGATCGCCCAGCTGACGGCGTTCATGGAGGCGTGGCCCCAGTACGGCATCTGCGGGCCGATGCAGTACGAGTACACCGACGAGCAGGAGATCGCCCTCGGTGAGCACAACGACTGGTCGCGAACCGCCCTGCGCTGCGGCGAGGCGGACGGCTTCGTCGGCGACCGGCCCGAGCGCCCCTCCCCCGCCGGCCCCGCCGAGGGCCGGGCCCCCGACACCCTGGAGCACGCCTACGTCCAGGGCGCCGCCCTCTTCGTCCGCGCCGACGTACTGCGCACTCTCGGGGTGTTCGACCGGGTGTTCCACACCTACTACGAGGAGACCGACCTGTGCCGCCGCGCCCGCTGGGCCGGCTGGAGAGTCGCCCTCAACCTCAACCTCGGCATCCAGCACTACGGCGGCGGAGGCACCGGAGCCAGCACCTACCGCCGGGTGCAGATGCGCCGCAACCGGTACTACTTCCTCGCCACCGACATCACCTGGCCGATCGGCGACGCGCTGACGCTGGCCGGGCGGTGGCTGTGGGAGGACCTGCACGGCCGCTCGGTCGGCGGCGACACCACCGTGGCGCGCGGCTGGGCCGAGACCGCGACCGCGGCGTGGTGGCTGCTGAAGCTCGCCCCCACCATCGTGGTGCGCCGCCGCGCCCACCGCCGTCTGCGGGGCGACCGCCACGCCGAGCGCTGTACCGGGGGTACGGCATGACGAGGCTCCTGATCGCCGGGGACTTCCACTGGCAGGCCGGATCGGCCCACATGATCGCCGAGTACGTGAAGGCCGCGCCCGCCCTCGGTTGCGAAGTCGCCCTGGCCGGACCGCTGTGCCGCCTCGACGGCCAGGTCCCCGACCTGCTGCCGGTCGTCCACGACCTCACCTGGGGCACCCACCTGGTCCTCGTCTTCGAAGGACGCCAGTTCCTCGACGAGCAGCAGGTGGAGCTGTGCGAGAAGGTACCGCGCGAGCGCCGGATCGTCCTGGACCCCGACGCCCACTGGGGCGAGCACACCGTCCTCGGCGAGGACGACTCGGCCGGCCCCTACGGGCACCAGCCCTGGCAGGACCTGTACCGGCGCCTGAGCGACCGCATCCTCCAACCGCGCCTGGGCCCACTCCCCGTCGGCGCCGAGTTCTTCAGCTACTTCGGGATGCCCAAGCCGCACCGCAGCCCCGAGCGGGCCCCCGATCCGGCCCAGCTCCCCTACGAGCTGCAGTACGTGGGAGCGAACTGGTGGCGCTGGGACGCCTGGGCCGACCTGGTCGAAGCCGCCCGTACCGCCCGGCCGCCGCTGACGCGTATCCGGGTGTGCGGCCGGTGGTGGACCGGCGAACCGCACCCCGACCACCCGGTCGCCACACGCAACCAGCACGGCTGGCTCACCGCCCGCGGCGTCCAGACCGCCGGCCCGGTCCCGTTCGGCCGCGTCATCGCGCAGATGGCCCAGGCCGCGATCACCCCGGTGCTCGTCCGGCCCCTCCTGGCGCACCAGCGCCTGCTCACCCCGCGCATGTTCGAGACCCTCGCGGCTGGCACCGTGCCCGCCCTTGCCCCCGAACTCGCCTACACCACCGACCTGTTCGGCGACGCCATCACCCCGTTCATCCTCGGCGGCCATCCCGCCGACGACCTCGCCCGACTGCTGCGCGACGCCGCCGCCAACCGCCGCCGCCTCGCCATCATCCAGCAGCACCTGCACGAGCGGTTCAACTACCGGCGCGTGCTCGCCGAACTCCTCGCCTTCACCCACTGATCCGGGAGGCCCACCCATGCCCAACATCGTGATCACCGGCGTGACCAGCTGCGAGAGCCGGGGCGTCGAAGCCCTGGTCCGCTCGCTCGCCACCCAACTCGCCCACGACGGCACCCGGGTGACCGTCCTGACCCAGACCCCCGACCTCGACCAGCGGATGCTTGCCGACACCGGAGCCGTCTGCGTCGCCGACCCGTTCGTCGTCTCCCGCTCCTGGTTCCAGCTCCGCCCGGTGGAGACCACCGCACACCTGGAGCAGCGCGCGAAGCGGCTCATCGCGGACGCCGACCTCGTCCTGGCCACCGGCGGAGACCTCCACACCTCCGACTACGGCGTCTCCACCCCCTACCTGCTCGCCCTGACCGCCGCTCAGGCCGCGGGCGTGCCGACCGCGATGCTGGGCCAGTCGGTCGGCCCGTTCACCGACCCGGCCGAAGCCGCCGCGTTCACCACCGTCGCCACGGCGTGCGACCTGCTCACCGTCCGCGAGGCCACCAGCCACCGCTACCTCACCTGGAACCTCAGCCTGCCCGGGGAGAAGGTCCGGCTGTCCGCCGACCCGGCGTTTCTCCTTCGACCGGCCGACCGGGCCCGCACCGAACAGCTCCTCGGCGCGGCCGGCCTCGCCCCCGGCCGCGGGTACGTCTGCCTCGTGCCGAGCCGGGGCGTCACCCGCTACAGCCAGGTCACCGACACCGGCCACCTCGCCGCTCTGCGGCACCTCGCCGAGCAGCTCCACCACATCCGCAAGGCCCCGATCGTGCTGGTGCCGCACTGCCACGACTCCCGCGAGCACAACGACGACCGCATCCTCGCCCGGCAGATCGCCAGCCACCTGCCCGACGGTGCCGTGCACGTGCTGGACGACGACCTCGGGGCCGCCGAGTACAAGGCGGTGCTCGGCGGCGCGGACCTGGTGGTCTCCGAGCGGCTGCACGCCTCCATCGCCGCACTGTCCAGCGGCACCCCGGCCGTCGCCATTGGGCACTCCCCGAAGTTCCACGGCGTCCTCGCCGACACCTACGGCACCGACGTCCCGGCGGGCCAAGTCCACTACGACGTCGCCGCGTTCACCGCCGATCAAGGCGCTGCCCAGCGGATCGCCGAACTCGAGACTGCGGCCCTGCGTGAGCACCTCGCCACGCGACTGCCCGCCATCACCGCGCTCGCGGCCGGCGACATCCGCCGCGTCCAGGCCCTCCTGGGCAGTTGACCCCCGCACCCCTCACCTTCGAAGGAGAACTCCCTGTGCCCACCCACCTGGTGACCGGCGGCGCCGGCTTCATCGGCTCCCACGTCGCTGACCTCCTCCTCGCCCGGGGCGACACCGTCGTCGTCCTCGACAACCTCGACGGCGGCAAGCGCGGGAACGTGCCCGACGGCGCGGACCTGATCGTCGGCGACATCGCCGACCAGGCCATCGTCCGGGACGTCTTCGCCGCCCAGCACTTCGACACCGTCTACCACCTCGCCGCGTTCGCCGCCGAGGGCATCAGCCACGCCGTCAAGCACCACAACTACAACGTCAACGTGCTCGGCAGCATCAACCTCATCAACGCCGCCCTCGCCACCAAGGTCGGCTACTTCTCCTACGCCTCCTCCGTCGCCGTCTACGGCACCGGCCGCGTGCCGATGTGCGAGGACGACCACCCGCAGCCCGCCGACAGCTACGGCAACGCCAAGCTCACCGTCGAGCGCGAACTCGCCATCACCGCCCACCTCCAGGGCCTGCCATTCACCGCGCTGCGGATGCACAACGTCTACGGCGAGCGCCAGAACATGGGCGACCCCCTGCGCAACGCGGTGGCGATCTTCATCAACCAGATCCTGCGCGGCGAACCGATCACCGTCTACGGCGACGGCAGCCAGCAGCGCGCCTTCACCTACGTCCACGACATCGCCGCCTGCTTCCTCGACGCCGCCGCCAACCCGAACCACTGGAACCGGGTGATCAACGTCGGCAGCCAACAACCCTGCACCGTCCTGGACATGGCCCACGCCGTCCGGATCGCCATGGGCGTCCCCGACCACCCGATCCGCCACCTGGAAACCCGTGAGGAGGTCCGTGCCGCCTACACCAGCAGCGAACTCGCCCGCGTGCTGCTCGGCAACTGGCAGGACACCCCGCTCGCCCAGGGCCTCGCCGCCACGGCCTCCTGGGCCAAGCAGCACGGCCCCGTCACCCCTACCACCAGCCTGGTCCTCGAAGCCAGCGCCGACGACCAGCCCGAGTGGTACCGCACCGCGACGGCGGCCCAGCGGTGACCGCCGCGCCCACCACCCCGGTGGCCACGATCGCCACCGACGTCGGCGGCGTCCTCTACTACGACGAGCCCTTCGAACTCGCTTGGCTCCAAGGCGTCCTGGAACGCGCCGCCCAGGCCGACCCCCGCTTGACGATCGAGACCTTCACCGACCGGATGCGCTGCTTCTACCTGCGCCGCGCCTCCGCCACCGCCAGCCCCGGCCTGTTCACCCCGGCTGGAGCCGAGAGCTGGCGAGCGGTCCGGCACAACTGGGCCGCGCTCGCGCAGATCATCCCCGGTGCCCTCGACGCCCTCGACGAACTCGCCGCCGACCGGCCGGTGTGCGTCGTCGCCAACCAGCCCCCCGAGTGCCAGGCCGTCCTGGACGAGACCGGCGCCACCAAGCACCTCGCCCTGGTCGCCCTCGACACCCTCGTCGGGCACGCCAAGCCCGACCCGGCCCTGCTCCAGTGGGCCATCGACCAGCTCGGCTGGCAGACCCACACCACCCTGATGGTCGGCGACCGGCCCGACCACGACGCCGCCCCCGCGCAACGGATCGGCGCACAGGCCGCCCTGGTCAACCCGCCCACCGGCTGGACGACCCCGCCCGGCATCGACCCCGCCGTCGTGACCGCCTACGAAGCCGTACGCGCCGAGCGCCAGCAGGTCCGCCACCACCCCGCCGCCCACCGCAGCCGCCGCGTCCCCGACCTCGCCGCGCTCCGCCCCGCCCTCGGCAGTCCGCCGAGGGCCCCGGGCCGGGGCAGCATCCGGGCAGAGGAGCCGAGAGGATGACGAACCCGCCGCTCACCCTGGCGATGTGCAGCAACCGCGCCAGCCTCCTGCCCGCTGCGGCCGAGCGCCTGCGCCGACTGCTCGGCCCCGACGACCAACTGCTCCTGGTCGTCGACACCGCCGCCGACCAGCGAATCCACCGCCTGCTCGGCCCGGCTGCCCGGGACGAGCGCGCCCGGGTGCTGTTCAACGGGCGCAACATCGGGCTCTCCTACAGCCGCAACCTGGCCATGAAGGAAGCCGTCACCCGGCACCTGCTCTTCCTCGACGACGACATCGTCGCCACCCGCGCGGCGATCGAGCACGTGCGCGCCGCCCTCGCGGTCGGCGCGCACGTCGTCGGCACCCGCATCACCGCCGACCTCCAAGGCCGCCGGGCACCCGGGTTCCTCACCGACGGCCAGCTGCACTACCTCGGCTCGCACCACCCAGACCTGCCCGCCAGCATCTGGGGCGGCTGCTTCGCCCTCGACCTCGACCACGCCCGCCTCCTCGGCGTCGGCTTCGACGAACACCTCGGCCGCACCGGGCACACGCTCAGCTCCGCCGAGGACACCACCCTCGTGCGGCAGCTCGTCGCCCGCGGTGCCACGGACACCGTCCTGGACTACGTCGAAGTCCGCCACCTCATCCCCGCCGACCGCCTGCGGCTGCGGTACCTCCTGCGGCGGGCCTACTGGCAGGGCCGCAGCGAGGTCCGCCGCCGCACCGCCGCCCAGGGCCTGGCGAAGGAGTGGAAGCGCAACCGCTCCGTCGGCCGGCCCGCCCTCGCGCTGCTCTACACCGGTGCGGTCCTCGTCGGAGAACTGCACGAGGTCCTCGACCGGGACCCGAACACGGGGAGGACGGCATGAGGGTGGCGATGCTGAACCCGCCCTACCGCTACGGGCAGGACCCCACCCAGTGGATCACCGTTCCGCCCCAGGGCTACGGCGGCATCCAGTGGGTCGTCGCCACTCTGCTCGACGGCCTGCTCTCCGCGGGCTGCGAGATCATCCTCGCCGGAGCACCGGGCAGCGCGAACCGGCCCGGGCTCACCACGGTGGACACCGCCGACGCGGCGGCCACCCTGGGCGCGCTGCGGGCGTTCGGTCCCGACGTCGTCCACGACCACGCCGACAACGGCTTCCTGCACGGACCGCTGCCGTGGCCGACCGTCCGCACCCACCACCTCACCGGCCCACCCACCAACCGGAACAACGCGGTGTACCTCTCCCACGCCCAGCGCGCTGCTACCGGAGCTCGCACGGCGCCGGTCATCCGGCTGCCGGTCAACCCGGACCGGTGCACCTACCGAGAGAAGAAGCAGGAGTTCCTGCTGTTCCTCGGCCGGGTCTCCGCCCACAAGGGCGTACGCGAGGCCGCCGCCCTCGCCCGGGCCGCCGGCCTGCCCCTCAAGGTGGCCGGACCTGCCTGGGAGAAGGACTACCTGCACGGCCTCCTGACCGACTACCCCAACACCGTCGACTACCTCGGA
This sequence comes from Kitasatospora sp. NPDC001664, assembly GCF_053596675.1. NCBI lineage: Bacteria > Bacillati > Actinomycetota > Actinomycetes > Kitasatosporales > Streptomycetaceae > Kitasatospora > Kitasatospora sp. NPDC001664. The sequence continues at coordinate 213,352 of NZ_JBSFGS010000006.1, read as the reverse complement.
GAAGTCGGCGGCACCGCCCGCACCGAACTGCTCGCCGACGCCTGCGCGCTCCTGGCCCTGTCCCAGCCCCGGGGCGGCCCGTTCGGCGGCGAGTGGATCGAACCGGGCGCCACCGTGGTCTCCGAGGCGGCGGCCAGCGGCACTCCGGTCATCGCCAGCGACAACGGCTGCCTGCCCGAGATCGCCACCCACGTGGGAGCGGTCATCGCGGCCGGGCACACTCCGGCTCCCGAGCAGGCCCGGCAGATCCTCGCCGGCCTGCCCACTCCGGAGTACGTCCGGAGTGTGGCTGTCGAACGGTGGGGCCACGAGGTGATCGCCGCGAAGTACCTGCAGGTCTATGAGCGGGCCGCAGCCGGAGAAACGTGGGCCTGAGCGATCACGCTGAGCGCTTCCCGGCAGCGATCCGCTGCCGGGAAGCCTCGTACAGCACGGCGGTCGCAGCGTTCGCGGCGTTCAGCGAGCTCGCCGCGCCCGTCATCGGGATGCTGACCGTGTAGTCGCACAGGTCCCGCCAAGTGCTGCTCAGCCCGGTGGTCTCGTTACCGATCAGCAGCAGGGTCGGCTGGGTGAAGTCGAAGTCGAAGACGTCGCAGTCGCCCCTCTCGTCCGTACCCACCAGCACGACCGGCTTCCCCCGGTCCCGCTGGGCGTCCACCCACTCGGTCACCTCGGCCGGCGACGGCACCCGGACCGCCGGGAGGGCGAAGATGCTGCCAGTGCTGGCCCGCACCGACTTGGAGTCGTAGACGTCGGCGGCGTGCCCCGACACGATCAGCCCGTGCGCGCCGAAGGCGTCGGCGGACCGGATGATGCTTCCGATGTTCCCCGGGCTGGTGGGCCGGTCGAACAGCACCCCAAGGAAGTCGTCCTCGACCTCGATGCGGCCGAGGTCGTCGGCCGGCATGCCGACCACCGCGATGACCTCCGGGGCGTTCTCGTTCTTCTCGCCCAGGTCCGCCAGCATGTCCGGTGCCATCGAGATCCGCTCGGCCTTCACCGTACGGAGAAGGTCCTCTGCCCAGCGCGACAGGTTCCGCTTCCCGTCGTAGATCAGCGCATGGATCGGCCAGCCATGCTCGACTGCCAGCGAGATGGGACGGACGCCTTGCACGAGGAACTCGCGAGCGCGGGTCCGCTTGTTGCGGTTGGTCAGCAGCGACTCCCACTGCTGAAACCGGGCGTTGCGGGAATTCATCCGCTGGACCGCTGGCACCTGTTCCTCCAAGGTGAGCCGACAACCACGATGCGTTCCGAGCCCTCGGAGTCCGCACCAGCGCACCTCGAAGGTTACACGCGCAGCCTGCCTGGGAATGCCGTCGGCTCATCCGGGGCGTGGGGCTGAGGCACCACAGATCTCGGCATCGTCGGCACCGGCGCTCAGGATGGTGCGGGCCTAGCCGATCCGTACGCAGAATCGGTGTCGCGGGCTTCCGCGCCGCAATCCAGTCAGCAGCCTGAACAGCTTCACGCGCCACTCGCAGCGGTCTCTTCGGAAGCCCACGAGGCTACGGCGTGGCCAGCAGGCCGCCAGCTCCGGCCTCGGCAGCCAGCACGTCCTTGAACCGAGGCGGCATCAAGTTGAGGGCGCCGATGGCCTCGGGGGTCAGGGGGATCTCCTCAAGGAGGTACTCACCACGGTCGTCCCGCTCGAACTCGGGCCCGGAGCGATCGGCGAAGTTCCACCTGGTGACCCGCGCGACGTAGAAGTGCTCCGTCTCGCCGGCGGTGTTCGTCAGTTGGTGGAGGTGGCGCAGGACCTCGGCTTCGCCGGCGATCTCCTCGCGGATCTCGCGCAGCAGGGCTGCCTCGTTGCTGGTATCGGTGTCCTCGACACCACCGCCGACGAGGACCCAGTACGGGTCAGCGCCGGGCTTGATGCGCTTGATCACGAGTGTGGTGCCCGCCGGGGTGACGAGGATGGCGCGAACGCGCTGCTTCGGCATGGTGGTCTCCATGGTGCCTGTCAGGGTGGCCAGTTGGGCTGTCAGTCGCCGTCGATGTTCAACGTCTACGCGCTGACGAAGGATGCGGTGGAGCCGGCGAAGGAAGGCAATTACGGCAGCGGCGTCGTCAGGCTGGCCCCGACCGAGCCGCGCCCGAACGGGTTCGTCAGGTACACCACGTTGCTACCCCTCCAAGGGGCGATGAGGACCTCGCCTCCGGGTGGACCAGCGTCGTCATCGCCACGTTACGACCCCTCCGGGGGGGGCGATAAGGACCACCTGGGCTGCCGGGAGGACTGCCCAGCCTGCATGTTGCTACCCCTCCGAGGGGCGATGAGGACCGGCCAACTCATCGGCGTGGACATCATTCACAAGCGGTTGCTACCCCTTCGAGGGGCGATGAGGACCGGCGTGCGGGCGGCCACGACCAACCCGGAGCTGATGTTGCTACCCCTCTGAGGGGCGATGAGGACGTCCACCACAGGGTCGGTGTTAGTAAAGGTCGCCTCCACGTTGCTACCCCTTCGAGGGGCGATGAGGACGCGGCTTCCGCACCCGTCCACCCTCGGAAGTCCCCGGTTGCTACCCCTCTGAGGGGCAATGAGGACCGGCCGCGGGCGTGTGCCCGTACCACCAGGCCGCGTTGCTACCCCTCTGAGGGGCAATGAGGACTGGTCGCCCGGATCGTGGAGCTCGCCCTGGAGGAGTTGCTACCCCTCTGAGGGGCGATGAGGACGCGGTGTGGTGGCCGGCTACATCCTGAAGCTGGTCCGGTTGCTACCCCTCTGAGGGGCGATGAGGACCCGAGTACGAGGAGGCCACCTCCGGCCGCCGCGCCATGTTGCTACCCCTCTGAGGGGCGATGAGGACCTGTCGAACCGGTGCGCGGCCACGGCGCCGCGATCACGTTGCTACCCCTCTAAGGGGCGATGAGGACGCCCACCTCAAGGGCGAGGACTGCGGCGCCGTCTTGTTGCTACCCCTCTGAGGGGCGATGAGGACCCCAGGGTAAAGCCGCTGGTGGTTGTGTGGTGTCGATTGGGTTCGACGAGATCTTCTGCAGCGAGTGGCTGGTGATGCATCGGCCCTGGTCGTGGGCTTGGGCGATGGGGGTGGGGCGGGCACCGGGTGGTGACTGTATGCATTCTCGTGGCGGCTGTCAGTGGTGGCCTCTAGGGTCCTGTGGTGCGCGACTGGTGGTTCATCAGTACGCCTATTTGCCATGCTATTTGAGCGTTGGGGTTCGGATGAGGGTGCGGCTGGGAGTGGTGACGGCTGCGTCGGAGGTGCCGTGGGGCAGCGTGCTGGCCCCGGGGCGGGGGATGGTCTACGACGTGTTGGGCCGGGTTGCGCCGGAGCTCGGGAGCCGTCTGCACGAGAAGGGCCAAGGGCCTTATGGGATGGCGCCGTTCGGGCACAGCGCCCCGGTGTTCCCGGCGGCGCGCCGGAAGCCGCGCCGCTACGCGGCGGGCGGTGCCGGGGTGGTGGAGTTCGGGAGTCCGGTGCCGGAGATCGCGCAGGCGCTGGCGGCCGGGTTCGCGGAGCGTGAGCTGCTGGACTGGGGCGGGGTGGCGCTGCGGCTGACGGGCGTCAGTGTGGTGGCGCCGCCGGAGTTCGCGGACGGTAGGGCGGTGATGCGCACCGCGACGCCGGTGGTCATGAAGAGCTCCGAACAAGGCGAGGGCAGCGCCCTGGGACCCCGGGGGGCGTGGGTGTTGCCGACGGAGCCGGAGTGGCCGGCGTACTTCCAAGGGAACCTGCGCCGTAAGGCCGAAACACTGGGCGTGGACACGGGTGTGAGCCTTGAGTCTGTGTCGTGGGTCGGCCCGAAGCGGTCGTTCGCGGTCGGGCAAGGCGCCAAGCCCGGGGCGCCCGTCGAGGTGGAGCTGACCGGTGCCCCTGAGACGCTGCAGGCGCTCTGGAGCTGGGGCCTGGGCCAGGCGAACTCGGCCGGCTTCGGCTGGGTGACGGCGTGACGAAGACAACCGAGCAGTGCCAACTGGTACTGACCGCACATCCATTGCAGCGGGTCGGGGCGTTCGCGCTGGCGGCACTGGCCGGCGACAATCCTCCCAGCCAGACTGGCACGGCCGAGTTCGAGGCTGCGCTGGCGCACATGACCAGGGACGCGGCGGGTGCCGCGCTCGGGCGCGACAGCAAGGCACCGGACGGATTCTGGCTGAAGGTCAGCTACTCGTTCTTCCCCAACACCGCCATGAACCACCCCAGCAACGGCAAGCGCGCCGACACCGAGGTGACGGACCGCGTGAAGCAGTGGCGAACACTGCCAGAGTCGGCCGACTGGCCGGAGACGGTCTGCGCGCTGTGCTCGCGCCAGGCGGTCGGGTTCTACGGCAAAAGCGACGTGCCGCTCGCCGCGAGCCACTCCTACCGCAACTCCACCCCGCGAGGCCACGAAGGGATGGCCCTGTGCTGGCCCTGCCTGAACAGCTTCTACGCCCTGCCCTACGGGGTGCGTCTGACCGGCGGTCAGTCCATCGCCCTGCACAGCTGGGACGACGACTTCCTCCAGCACGCCGTCGCCGAACAGGTCGACCACAACCGGATGCTCGCCGCCACCGGCGACGCAAGCAAGCGGCAGAGCGACGCGCGTGAGGTGGCCGCGCTGATCGCGCTGCGCACGCACCGCCAGCCGGTCGGCGCGGCCGTCGAGCTCGTGGTGTTCAACAACAACAACCGCGGCCAGGAGCTGGAGACCCACGCACTGGAGCAGCCGCTCGCCGAATGGCTGCGCCGTACCCAGCGGCTGGGCGCCCGACGGGCCGGCTTCGCGGAGCTCGTGCGCGCCCACGCGAGTGCCTCGGCGCCCGGACTCGTGGCCTTGGCTCGCAACGTCTTCCGCTCGCCCCACCGGATCGTGGGAGCCGGTCATGGCCGGCTGCTCGCGTGCCTGACCCGCTCCGGGTGCGACCGGTCCCGGGCCAAGGCCCTGGCCGTGCTGCTCAACTCCTTTGCTACCGAGGTAATGCTGATGACCGAGAAAGACCTGACCGAGATCGCCAGGACCGCCCGCAACGTGGCTGTGCTGTTGAAGGACGCCAACACCGGCGGCCAACTGCGCGCTTTCCGCGCGCTGTTGCGTGACCCCTCGAAGCTGCGCTGGTGGCTGACCTCCCAGGGCGTGCAGTGGAGCGTGAAGCCGCCAGCCGGGGCGCTGGGACCGCTGGTGACGGAACGGGGCTTCGAGCTGCTGTTCAGCCCGGTCTCGCACAACCCGGGCTGGTTCCACCGGGACATGCTCCTGGTCGGTGTGCTGCAGGAGCTGAACACGCTCGGCTGGAAGCCCGAGCATTTGGAGGAGGAGGTCGAGGACGACCTCGATCCCCGCGACCTCGAAGCCATGACGTTCGACACGGAGGATGAGCAGCGGTGACGTATCTGGTCGGCAAGATCGTTCTGGACGTGGTGGCGGGAGCCCCCAACAACGGCCTGGCGGAGGACAACAACGGCAAGGTCAAGCAGATGCGGGTCGGCCGCGACGTCTACCCGTACGTCTCCGCGCAGGCCTTTCGCCGCTGGCTGCGCGACAGCCTGCCGGCGCAGGAGTCGCGCTCGCCGGTGACCCGCAGCGGCTCCGGCGCCAAGCAGCAGGCCTACACCGCAGGCCGTCCCGACCGGCACCTGGACGACGACCTGTTCGGTTACATGGTCGCGGTGAAGAAGGAGAGCTACGGCCGCGAGACCGTGCTCGCCACCGGCACCTTCGTCTCCATCGTCCCCCAACGCCCGACCAGCGACTTCGGCACCATGAGCCGGGACTTCCCCGCCGGTGAGCACCCCGTGATCCACTCCCACGAGCTCTACACCGCCGCCCTGGCCGGCGATGTGCTCCTGGACCTTCCCCGCGTCGGGGTCTTCGAGACCGACGGCACGGGCCTGCGCACCGCGCTGAGCCCGGCCGCCGCGCAGGAGGCCGTCAAAGCGGGTGCAGAGAAGACGACACTGCGCGGCATCGGCGCGGTGCGCCTGCCACTGGCGGAGCGCCGACGCCGGGTGGACACCGTACTGCGCACGCTCGCCGCGGTCCGCGGTGGCGCGAAGCAGGCCCTCCACTACGGCGACCGCGCGCCGGCACTGCTGCTGCTCGCCCCAGTGAAGGGCGGGGTGAACCCGTTCACCCGGATCATCGGCGCCCACGACGGCCGGGTGGTCTTCCAGGCCGATGTGCTGCGCGAGGAGATCGAGGCGTGGAGCGACGAGTTGGACGGCCCGGTGCTGATCGGCTGGGCACCCGGCTTCCTCGGTGACCAGCGCGAGCGGGCCAGCAAGGACCTCGCCGACCTCGTCGAATGCGGCGCGGTGCGATTCGGGCACCCCCGGGTGATCCTCAACGGCCTTTCCGACCGGATCGGCGGAGGCGAGCACGATGCCTGGTTCGAGGACCCCGCGGCATGACGGCCGCTCCGGCCCCAGCGCTGCGGGTGACCCTGACCGCACCGGTGGTCTCCTTCCGCAACCACCTCTTCTCCGGCGTGCAGGTCACCCACCCGTGCCCGCCCCCGTCCACCGTCGCGGGCCTGCTCGCGGCGGCGGCCGGCGGCTGGGACAACGTCGACGTCGGCCTTCGCTTCGCCATGGCCTTCCACGCCGACGGCACCGGCGTCGACCTGGAGACCTACCACCCACTGGAAGCCACCGGAAAGGCCACCACCCCGATTCCGAGCCCCCGCGAGTTCCTCGCAGACACCGAACTGAACGTGTGGCTGCTGGACGACACCGAGCAGTGGTGGCACCGGCTGCGACGGCCGGTATGGCCACTGCGGCTGGGCCGCAGCCAAGACCTCGTCGGCATCCGCCTCCACCACACCACCCTCGCCCCCGACGCGGGCGAACAGCGCGGTGCCATCGTCCCCGCCTTCCCCAAGGCTCAGGGCACGCTGCTGCGCCTGCCGACCGCAGTCGCCCCAGGGCGCGAGCGGACCGTCTGGGGTGACTACCGCCACGACACCAGTGGTCGCAGCAGCACAGCGGTGCCCGACAGCGCCTCGGACACCGACGGTCAGGCTGTTCTGCTGCTCCCACCGGTCCACCCGGCCGCCCACTTCACCACCGCCGCCACCTCGGCCTGAGACAGGGAGACGAAGGAGAAGGCATGGGCACCAGCGCCGACCCGCTGCAGGCGCTGCTGGCCAAGAGCGCCCGCGGCACCGCACCGCCCGAAGAGCTGACGGTGCATCTGGAGGCCACCCTGGTGGCGGGCGTCGAGCTCGCCCGGCGGGTCGGCCGGATCGAGGCCGCCGAGCAGGTGCTGGACGGCCGGTTCTGGCCGACCGTCCAGCTGAGTGGACTCTGCCACGACAGCGGCAAGCTGCCAGACGGCTTCCAGCAGATGGTCCGCGGACGGGTGCGCTCCTGGGGCGAACGACACGAGGTCGTCTCGCTCGGATTCCTGCCCCTCCTCGTCCCGGACGAACAGCTGCTCGGGTGGGTGGCGGCCGGCGTCGCCACCCACCACCGCCCGCTGACCGGCAGCAAGGGCCGGGACCTGCGCTTCCTCTACGACGGCTTGACACCGGAGGAACTTGCAAAGCGGATCGGCCCGATCGATGAGCACACGGCGGCGGCCCTGCTCGCCTGGCTGCACACCACCGCGGCCGGTGCCACTCTGCCCACCACCCCCGAAGTCGGCACGCTGAGTGCCACCTGCCTCATCGGCGCGGCCCACGACACCCTCACCGACCTGTTGGAGCGCTGGGACCGGCGGGTGGCCGCCGACGTCGGACTGGCCGCCGTCCTGCTCCAGGGCGCGGTGACCGTAGCCGACCACCTCTCCTCTGCCCACGGCACCCTCCACACCACCCAGCCCTTCGACCACCGCTTCCGACCCGCCCTCGAAGAACAAATGGCTGCCAAGGGCCGGGCGCTGCGCGAGCACCAGATCCGCGCGGCCGAAACCAGCGACCACCTGCTCCTGCGGGCACCCACCGGAAGCGGAAAGACCGAAGCCGTACTGCTGTGGGCGGCCCGCCAGGTCACCGAACTCACCCAACGCGTCGGCGGGGTTCCCAGGGTCTTCTTCACCTTGCCCTACCTCGCCTCCATCAACGCGATGGCCGACCGCTTCGCCGACCTACTCGGCGACCCCGGCCTCGTCGGCGTCGCCCACTCCCGGGCCGCCTCCTACTACCTGGCCGCCGCCATCCACCCCACCGACAGCCCCGACGAAGAGACTGAACAGGCCGGGTCGTGCCAGCAGAGCGAAGCAGCCAAGGCCCTGGCCAGGGCAGCCGCCACCCGCCTGTTTCGCGAAAGCGTCCGAGTCGGCACCCCCTACCAACTACTGCGCGCCGCCCTCGCGGGCCCCGCCCACGCCGGCCTGCTCGTGGACGCCGCGAACTCCGTGTTCATCCTCGACGAGATGCACGCCTACGACCCCCGCCGCCTCGGCTACATCCTCGCCACCGCCCGCCTGTGGGAACGCCTGGGCGGGCGCATCGCCGTCGTCTCCGCCACCCTGCCCGATGTCCTCGCAGACCTCTTCACCACCACCCTCACCCGCAAGCCCACCATCGTCGACACCCCCGACCTCGGCCTGCCACCCCGCCACCGACTCCAGGTCCGCCACCACCACCTCACCGACCCAGCCGCCACCCACGAGATCCGCACCCGCCTCGACCAAGGCCACAGCGTCCTGGTCGTCGCCAACAACGTCGCCCACGCCCTGGCCCTGTTCACCCAACTCGCCCCCCACAGCCGCGCCCTCCACGGGGACGACAGCGCCTTCCTCCTGCACTCCCGCTTCACCCGCCAGGACCGCAACCGCATCGAGCAGAACATCCGCGCCCGGTTCGCCAGCACAGCAACCAACCGCCTCCCCGGCCTGCTGATCGCCACCCAGGTCGTCGAGGTCAGCCTCGACCTCGACGTCGACGTCCTGTTCACCGCCGCCGCACCACTCGAAGCCCTCCTACAGCGGTTCGGCCGCATCAACCGCATCGGGACCCGCGAGCCCGCCGACGTCATCGTCCACACCCCGACCTGGACCCGCCGCCGCAACCAGCCAGGCGAGTACGCCGACGGCATCTACCCCCGCGAACCCGTCGAAGCCGGCTGGCAGCGCCTGCTCGAACACCACCACCGCATCATCAGTGAAGCCGACGCAACCGGCTGGCTCAACACCATCTACGCCACCGACTGGGGCAAGCACTGGCACCACGAAGTCACCGCCCACCGCGACACCTTCGACAGCGCCTTCCTCACCTTCCGCCGCCCCTTCGCCGACCGCACCGACCTCGCCCAGACCTTCGACGAACTCTTCGACGGCACCGAAGCCATCCTCGAACAACACCGCGACGCCTACACCAAAGCCCTCACCCAAGGAACCACCGCCGAAGGACGCCTCCTCGCTGACCAACACCTCATCCCCATGCCCGCCTGGGCCGCCCCACTCAGCCGCCACGAGAAGGCCCTCAACGTCCGCATCCTCAACGCCGACTACGACCCCAACCTCGGCCTACTCGCCCTCCGCGGAACCCACCAACTCGCCTACCAGACAAGTGAGGTCGAGTGATGTTCGCAGGTAGCATCAACGGCACCCACAGGTGTTCTCGTTTGCCCCTCAGAGGGGTAGCAACATCGCCCGCTCGTACTCCACCCTCTGCGGGATCTCATCCTCATCGCCCCTCGGAGGGGTAGCAACGTGACGTACTGGAAGACTGACACCTCGGGGTTGGCGGTCCCCATCACCCCCTTGGAGGGGTAGCAAGATGATGACGCGCACGGATATCCCGTGGGCATGCCCGGACCGGTCCTCATCGCGCCTTGGAGGGGTAGCAACTACGCCAGCGGGACGCCGATGACAGTGGCGCCGGCGGTCCTCATCGCCCCTTGGAGGGGTAGCAACACTCCTTCGCCTGAGAGCACGCGGGCGGCGCGCTCGTCCTCATCGCCCCTCAGAGGGGTAACAACTAGATGGCTGCTGTGTCCTCCCCTGGTGGTAGCCCGCCCTCATTCCCCCGATTAGGGGGCAGCAGCGCCGGAGTAACCGGGGGCGGCGTACCGTGTCGTCATCGCCCCTCGGAGGGATGACAACGTGTACTGCGCGTTCAGGGTGTCGTGCCGCGTGGCGTCTGTCCTCATCACCCCTTGAGGGATAGCAACATGATCTTTCCGTCCCCGTAGTGCATCACCACGTGCTGTCCTCATCGCCCCTTGGAGGGGCCACGTCTGTCAACGGCCTCTTGCATAGCAAGACTCCCTGAACTGCAGGGCTGAGACCATCAGTCAGGATGTGATCAAGGTCGCTCCGTGTGCGCTTCACTTGTGCGGCCTTCGTGGCTATGGTCCGTCATCCCCCTTGGGATCGACCCAAGTCACAGCCTCCAGGAGGACCTCCCTGCGTATCCACCGCAGCCCGCACCCGTCGAACTTCGTGATCATCCCGAACGAGCTGGCGCAGAACCGCGCGATGTCCTACACCGCGCGGGGGCTGCTGGTGGATCTTCTCTCACGCCCGGACGACTGGCGGGAGACGTGCCGGCACATGGCGGACTCGAGCCCCCAGGGGCGGAAGACCTTGGCGGCGGCACTGGACGAGCTGCGGGCGTGGGGGTACTACCGGGTGGAGGTGGTCCGGCTGCCCAACGGGCGGCTTCGGTCGGAGGCGCACATTTTCGACCGACCGCAGCTCGGCGCACAGCCGGGTGCCACTCCGCCGGGCTCCGGTGAGCCGGGACCCGCTGATCGTGGCGTCCTTCCAAAGGACCTGGTGAAAGTACCTTCCCTCCCCGCGCAGCAGGAGCCCACCGCCGAGGGCGACGGGCTGCCCGACGCGGCTGGGGCCGAGGGTGGGCGGGAGACGACTGCACCGGATCGCCAACCGGCCACCGAGCCTTCGGTCGAGGTGGACCAGACGACCCGGGAGGCGATGAACGCGCTGCTGCGCGCGGTGAGACCGGAGCGTCGGTTGCCGCTCGGGGAGGCCGAGGCGGCGGTGCTGGCGCCGATGGTGCGGTCGTGGCTGGAGCGGGGCGGCTCGCAGGAGCAGCTGCGGGAGGCGTTGCTCGCCGGGCTGCCGGAGACGGTGTACTCGCCGGTCGCTGTGATCCGGTCGCGCCTGGAGCGGAAGATGCCGCCCGAGCGGCGGCGTGAGGTTCCGAGGACGGCGGAGTGCGCCGACTGCCGGGACCCGCTTCCGGGCCCGGGACTGTGCGGGCGGTGCAGTGGAGCTGTCAGGAGCCGATCCGCGGAGGCGAGGGTGGCTGCGGTGACGGCGAGGGGGATGGCCAAGGTCCGTGCGGTGATGGCGGGTTCGGCCGCGTAAGGTCTTCAGACCTCCACGCGGCAAAGTGGAACGTGCCGCTGCGGACGTAGGTCTCACGGCACCCTGGTGGGACCGTGGCCGGGGTGTCGAGCATGGTGTGTGGCACGGCACCGCTGGCCGTGCGGAGGTGCTGCCGGCGTGTGTCCGGCAGCACCTCCGCGCGCACCTACGGCCGCACCGGAACGGCGGACAGTTGCCGGATCATCCGCTCGGTCTGCTGGGCAGCGACGGCGGTGCGGACGATGTCGCTGGTCGTGTACTGCCTGGAGACCGACCGTAGCCACTGGGCCTCGGCGCGCAGGTTTCCCTCGCGGGCGGCGTCGCCGGTGGCCAGCGGGGCCGGGTCGTCCTCGTCGCGGGCACCGGTGCGGGCGGCCTCGACGGCAGCCGCGATGACGGCGGCCTCGACGATGGCGGCGCCGGTTTCGGTTCCGGCCAGGCCACGGCTGGCGACTGCCCGGGTGGCGAAGCGCTCAACCTCACGCGAGCGGTTGGCGCTCAGCACCAGGATGCCGTCGCAGACCTCGACGACCCGCCGGTGCAGGAGCAGGTCCGTCTCGGTGGTCGCGGCGACCGTGCGCAGGACGACCTGGGGGCAGAGGGCGGTCAGGTCGTCCCAGAGTGGGAAGAGCTCGCGGGTGGTGCGGATCTCCCAGCGTTGGCGCAGCTTCTTGGCGGCCGGCCACAGCATGGCGGGGACGGTCAGCCCGGCGGTGATCAGCACGATTCCGGCCAGCGGGGCGGTGAAGGAGAAGGTGCAGCCGAGCGGGCTGACGAGGGTCGTGCACCGCGGGCCGCCGGAGACCAGCTCGAAGCCGGCCACCGAGCTGGCGGTGTGGACGATTCTGTACGTGAGGTAGAGCAGGACGAAGAAGCATCCGGCCGCGGTGGTCCGCAGTCCGGCCCGGTGGATCCGCCAGGTGGTCATGGGGCTGCGGCGCCAGGTCTGGGAGAGGCAGTCGTAGACGGCGGTCCCCATGAACGCCGCGTACACCAGGGTGTAGAGGTGCAGGGTCATGGGCGCTTGGTCCCAGTGTGCGCTGGTCGAAGGGCCGGACCACCTGCGGTCCGGCGGGGTGATGAGAAACGAGAGCGCCATGACGGCCAGGACCAGGGCGAGGAAGACGAGGCGCGGTCGCAGACGGCGGAGTGCCTCCGGGCGCTCGTAGTTGAGGGAGAGGAGCCAGCTGACCACCAGGAGGCTCGCGCAGAGCATCAGGGTGTTGCTGACGAGCTTGGCGAGGTCGCGGGTCACCTCGTCGGCAGCAGCCTGGAGGTGAGGGTGGTACCAGAGGATGCCGGCGGCCCAGGTCAGCAGCAGCAGGACGGTACTGCGCCAGCTGGCCGGCCGGGGCAGTCCGCGGCGCGGGCGCATCCAGTAGACGGCTGCCGCCACCAGGAGGGCCGGAAGCCCGAGCGTCACGAGGCTGATCATGAGGGTGGTGATCTTTCGTTCTGTCGGTCAGGTGTACATGGCGTTCCACCGCTCGGCGGCGGCGGTGGGACGCGGTGCGGGCATCACGCTCGCGAGGTACATGCGTCGGAGGATGAGAGAGGCAACCAGTTCGGCCTCGTTCTCCTCCTCCGTCTCGTAGGAGGTGCGGGCGGAGATTCCTAGGACGGACCAGTCCATCAGTTCCAGGAGTTCCTCGTCCGATGGAATATCGGCGAGGTTGATCGAACCGGCATGGCCGCAGAGTATGTGGCTGAGTTCATGGGCGATGATCTGACACCTATGCAGAGGTGAGGTCTTCCTGTCGAAGGAGATCACCTCGCGATCTGCATACCTTTCCCTGAGGCCGCAAGCGAATTCACCCTTCATGTCTCGCGGCTCACAGTGGATGGGCTTGCCAATCAGCACAGAAACCGCCGAGATCAACTCTTGGACAGTGAATCTGTGCGGCAGAAGTGCCAGCAGGCTGGCGAGGCGACCCTCGCAGGAATCGCGCAGCGTTGTTGCATACACAGCCACCCCCGAAATGATCAAGAAAGTCGGTCGAAGTCGCCCATCGTCCACGGGTACGGCGAGGCGGGCATAAAGAATCGTAAGCAGAGGCTTGAAGATCGTTTCAATCCTGCGCTTCATCTGGAGCGACCGTTCGGGTTGCGAAGGATGCGGCGTCGTGCCTGCGACTACGGAACGTATACCAACTTTTAGTTGGCACATCCCCTCGAAGCCAGGGTGACCCGGGACTTCGCCGATGGCAGAGCCCTGGCTCGTCACCGAAAGTAGTTCTCAATGGCCACGCCAAGCCGAAACCGTGACGTGCATCTCAATCACGGATGCGAGCAGAAGCGGGCAATCCCGGGAAAGCCGGGCGCGCGGGCCGCCACAGAGTCTATGCGCATAGATAAAGTTCAAAAATAAATGGCCCGGCCGCCCGGGGTCATTCCGAGTCGACGTCGAGGCCCTGCGACTTGAGCGCCATGGTGATCATCTCCGCCACCAGGTGCTTGTTGGCTGGCGTGAGGGCCGCGCTTCGCAGGGCGATCGACTGGACGCCGGCGTCGCGCATGGCCGCCTGGAGTGCGCGGTCAGCGAAGACGCTCTCGGGGGCCTCCTCGGTGGTCCAGTAGGTGGGCGGCACGTCGAAGAACTTCGCCAGGGCCACGAGGGTGTTGATCTTGGGGTTGGTGTTGGCCCCGGACTTCATCTGCTTGAGGGTGCTCTCGCTGATGCCGGTGCCCGCCGCCACCTCAGGAATCGAGTACCGGCCGCGGTCCGCCGGGTGCCGGTGCTTGAAGAGGTGGTCGAGCCGCTCGGCGATCACCGCAGCGCCGTCGCCACCAGTCCGGGCCTCGGCCATCGCTCGCTCCTCCGTGTCAGATCGTCCCACGGGGACACTTTAGTGCCCGATCGTGCCCGATCGCACATTTCGAGGGTAGTTAACTGTCCAAATCAGGGGCGACTTGATGTACGTTGATCCCACCCGATCGGACAGTTAACTACCGATGGCCTGGTCAGGGCGCTGTAACGCGTCGCTGATCAGGGCCGTGGCAGGGACAGCAGCAGCCGAAGAACTTCTCGGCCGAGCCAGTCCGCGGGCCGCCCTCGGCGGGGTGCCCTGGAGGTGCAACTCCCGGACACCCCCCGCGAGGGCGTCAACCAACGCCTTCAGTACCTCCGCCCGGCGGTCCCACCACACGGCCGAGGTACTCCCAGCCCAGGAGTCCTATCATGCGCACTGGCTTCCGTACAGCGCAGACGTCCCCGCGGCCAAGTGCCGTCACCGTGGTGGCCACCGCCTCTCCGACCTTCGTCGAGGCCCTCGCCAGTCTCACCCCCGACGCCACGATGGTCCGCCTGAGCAGCGGCTTCGGCGGGTTCCCCCGTACCGCCGCCGCCTACGACGCCAGCGGCCGAGCCGTCCCGCAGTCGCTCACCATCCGGCAGGCGCTGGCCCGCTGGATCGTCCAGGACTTCCCCGGTCTCGACTCCCAGGCCACCCACGAGCTCGATCTCGGCACCGGTCGGCTGACCGCTGTTGTGCCGGACACGGCCTGCCTGATGGCAGCCTGACCGGCTCCACCACCTCGACAGCGGGACCGCGCCACTTCGCGCACCGGAGACGTCCACCAGGCGCTCCGGTGATCCTCCCTGCCGCGAAGTAGAGCTTCACGCTGCCCTGGCCCACCCGACGGCTGCCGCCTCCCGCTGGCACCTCCCGCGCGTGACGCCGCCCCTGTGCCCACATCTGCACCCGCCGCCCGTGCGGCGCGATCCCGACTGCCCGGGGTCGCAGGCCCCGGCGTGCCAGGCGAACCAGGACTCTCGTGCCCACCTCCACCCTCCTCGCCAACGCTGCCGACGCCCGGCAGTCAGGGAACGGAGCGGGCGGCTCCGGCCTGCCCGTCCCCGCCTCCTCTCAGTGGATATCCACCACTACCGGCCGCATCGCGCCGGACACGTACACCTGGTTGCAGGCTGTCCACTGGACGCTCGACGCCGAAGCCCACTCCCCCGCCCGAGACCACGGCCCGCGCTTCGGCCCCACCACGGTGCGGATCGCCCAGCAGCTCGCCCAACTCAACCCGTGCAGACCGGGAATCGCCTACCTCGTCCGCGTACTCAAGGTCTCCGAGCGAACCGTCCAGTACCACCTCTCCCTCCTGCGCACAGCCGGCCTGCTGACCTACACGGTCAAGGGCACCCGAGTGCGCCAGCAGCGGGCCAGGGCAAGCGAGTTCGTCCGCACCATCCCCGCGAAGTTCGACGAGGCCATCGGGCTGCGGACCACCGAGTCCGAGAGCTTCATCCGCGCGGTCGTCGGCATCGGCTCCGACGAGGGTCGCCGTGCCCTCGCGGAGCTGGGCAGGAAGGCCAGCCGAACGGTCCGCCGGGCCAAGCGGCGCGGTACCCGGAAGTCCGGCAAGGGCTCCTCGTCGACGTCCTCCCGTTGCACCCCAATGGCGGGTGGTGCTGTTACGTCTTCTCCTGCAGCACCTACCAACCATCCCTCTGAGGACGACTTCGGGAACGGGAAGGACCAGCAGGCTCGACGAGGACGGAAGGGCAGCCGGCGGCTGAACGCGGTCGGTCGGCGCCACCAGCTCGGCCTCGAACTCGTCCAGCAGGTGCCCTGGCTCAGCGGCAGCCCCGTGCCGCGGGTCGCCTGGGCCGTGCGCCACCTCGCGGATGCCGGGTGGACCGCCCACCAGGTCATCGCCGTGCTCGCCCAGCGGACCCCGGCCACCCGGATCCACCGGCCGGTGGGCTTCCTCACCGCCCGCCTGGCCGGGGCCGAGCTGCTGTACGACACCGAGGCCAAGCGCGACGCGATCGTCGCCTGGTGGCGCGACTCCCCGCAGGCCAGCCGGGACCGGCACGGCGAGTGGGCCGGCACCTGGCAGGCACCGCGCAGCTCCGCAGTCCAGAACCTCGTCCGGACCGCCTGGTCGAGAGCGTGGGAGACCTGCCGCCAGCCGCTGGCCGTCCTCGACGACCAGCCCACCAGCGAGGAACACCGCGAAGCCCGCACCACGGCGTGGCGCCAGTACCTCAGCGGCAGACCCGCCCTGGTCACCTCCGCCCTGGCCATCGCCGGCCGCGCGCAGGCCGAGCACATCTACGGCCGCGACCTCGTCGAGCGGGTCCTCCGCCTCCGCGCCACCACCAGCCACCTCCGAACAGGAACAGCACGATGAGCGACAACCAGCCCGCCACCGGGATCGACCTCGCCCGGCTCGCCCTTCGCCGAGCCCGAGCCGACGCCGCCAAGCTCTCCGACAGCGCGGTGAAGGCCAAGGCCGCCGGGTTGACGACCGCGCCCCGGCGCGGCCGGGTCGACCCGGTGGGCCTCGGAGCGGCCCTGTCCGACCTGATGGTCCAGCACGCCTGGCAGGAACCGCTGGCCGGCGGCGGGCTGCTCGACCTGTGGCCGGCCGCCGTCGGCGAACTCGCCGCCCACGTCACCGCCGTGAGCTTCGACCACCAGACGGGCCGCCTCGACGTCCGCGCCGAGTCCCCGGCCTACGCGACGCACATCCGCACCCTCGCCCCAGCGCTGGTCGCAACGCTCAACCAGGCCAATGGAGAAACAATCCTGCGCAGCATCCGAGTGGTGGGTGCCCACCGAGCCCAAGCCGCTGCGGTAACCCGACCGGCCACCCGGACCGAAACCCCCGCGCCGGACCCCAGGATCAAGAGCCGAGAGGACGCCTCGCCCGGCTACCTGCGTGCCCTGGCCCAGCTCCAGGCCAGCCACCCGAGCGCCCCTGCGGACTCCAGGACGAGCCCGGCGGTCGACCGGCGGATCAGAACGCTGGCCAGAGAGACGGCGCCCCCTCTCTCCGGCACCCGCCCGCGCTAGCCACCGACAGGCCGGCGCGACCGACCAGGTCGCGCCGCGCCGCCCCCGAACCTCCGCGCCCCGGCCGCGGACCCCCATCCGGAGACCCAACCCCGTGTCCACCATCACCTCGATCGCCACCCGCCGCGACCACACCTGGGTGCAGCGTGCCGCCTGCGCCGGCACCGGAGCCCCTGACTCGTTCTACCCCCTGCCCGACCAGGCCGAGGAGACCCGGGCCGCCAGGGCCCTGTGCGGCAGCTGCCCCGTCAGCGACGAATGCCTCACCGAAGCGCTGGAGACCAACGACCGCTACGGGATCCGCGGCGGACTCGTCGAGAGCGAGCGGATCGTGCTGCACCGCCTGAGCACCGTCGGCCGCTGGGAGGAGGACCGCGTCGTCGCCGCTCTCAACGGCCGCCCGGTCCACCTCTCCCGGCAGGAGAAATACTCCGTCTCCGTGGTCGCCGCTATCCTCGACCTCGACCTGCGGATCTGGGCCCCCGTACTCGGCATCGGCCGCAAGCGCGCCCTCACCCGAGTGCGCGAGGCCCGCGCCCAGCTCGACGCGCAGCCCTTCCTGCTCCGGCGCGAGCAGCGCATCGCCGCCGAGTTCAGCCCGGAGGCCACGGCGGTGGCAGCATGACCAAGACCGGCAACATACCGAACAGCATGTCCCGATGGGACAAGGCCGCGATCGGCGTGATGGGCGCGGTCGGCGGAACCCTGAGCTACGACGCCTTGCAGCAGATGGCTGTCGCCATGCACGTGCGTCCTGAGCTGAGCTACCTCTTCCCGGTCGCAATCGACGGGTTCATCGCGTACGGCGTGCGGGCGCTGGTCGTGCTGAAGGAGGCGCCGCTGCGGGCCCGCGCCTACACCTGGTCGGTGTTCGGCGGAGCCACGGCCACCAGCGTCTGGGCCAACTGGACCCACGCCGTGCGCCTGAACGAGACGTCGGCCGGCCAGGGATTCCACCTGACCAACACCGCTGTCGGCGCGCTGAGCACCATCGCCCCGCTGGTGCTCGGCGGCGCCACCCACCTGTACATCGTCATGTCGCGGCACACCTCCACTGCCGCGCAGGCAAGCGAGGCGACCTACGCGGAGACCGAGCAGAACGGGACCGCTCGAACCGACCGGAGCGACTCCGACGAGCCGACCACGGTCCGGTCCTGGTGGCGCACCCGCTTCCGCCGCACCCGCCCCGAAGCTCAGGAACTCGATCACACGCCGACCCTCGCCGAACAACCGCGCCTCCGGCTGATCAACGGTCCGTCCGGTCCGGTCGCCGGTCCAGTGCCTCCGTCCGGTCCGGTACCGGGGTCAGGCTCGTCCGGTCCGGTCGCTGGTCCGGTTCACTTGCCGGGCTCGTCCAGTCCGGTTCCTCCGTCCGGTCCGGTACCGGGGTCGGGGCCGGGTCGGTCCGGTCCGGTACCCGCGTCGGGTCCGTCCGGTCCGGTACCCGCGTCCGGTCCGTCCGGTCCGGTCGCTGGTCCGGTTCACTTGCCGGGCTCGTCCAGTCCGGTTCCTCCGTCCGGTCCGGTACCCGCGTCGGGTCCGTCCGGTCCGGTCCCCGTGCCCGTGCCTCCGTCCGGTCCGGTACCGGGGTCGGGTCCGTCCGGTCCGGTCGCTGGTCCGGTTCACTTGCCGGGCTCGTCCAGTCCGGTTCCTCCGTCCGGTCCGGTACCCGCGTCGGGTCCGTCCGGTCC